>JAATVN010000121.1 GCA_014523595.1 Nitrososphaerales archaeon TH5888
ATCTTTAATACCATCGATAGCAAAATCGATGCTAGTGGTAGGCGCTGTTGTGTCTACGGTCCAGGTAAATGATGAGGGAGATGGGCTTATATTTCCAACATTATCTTCAGCCCTTACCTCAAGAATATGGGTTCCATCGGCCATGTTATTGGCCCTTACAGGGCCATTGCAGGCAGTAAAGTTCGAATTGTCCAAACTGCATTCAAAATGATCAATTCCTACACCGCTACCTTCTTTACCTCCAGAATCGATACCTGAGAAATTGAATATCATAGAGTTGGACGATATGTTACCACCCGTTTTAACGATAGTTCCATTGCCATCTGTTGCAGAATCAATAATTGCATCTGGTGGTACTGTGTCTACAGTCCAAGTAAATGAGGAAGGAGGACTGATATTCCCAACTTTATCTTCTGCCCTTACCTCCAGAATATGAGCGCCATCTGATATATTTGTAGACGAATACTGGACGGGGCTTGAACAGATATTGAATGATCTGCCATCTAACGAACATTCAAGGTGGGCTATTCCAACACCTCCCGAGTCACTACCCGTAAAGGTAAATTCTATTGAGGGAGATGAGCTATTATCGTTGTTATCTAAAGTTTGGTTGTTACCATCAATAGCAGAATTTATGGAACTAAGCGGTTGGATTGTGTCTACTGTCCATGTATATGAGACTGGAGATGATCTCATATTTCCTACATTGTCCTTCGAAAATATCTTTAAATTATGAGTTCCTTCCCTTAGAGAATTAAACTCAAGAGGACTAGTACATGCAACAAAGTTGGAATTGTCTATGTTGCACTCAAATTGATCAATACCTACCCCTTTATTTTCTCTGCCACCACTATCTATGGCTGAAAATCCAAATATTGCAGTACTAGAAGACGTGTTACCGCCATTCTTGATGGCTGATCTATTTCCATCAGAAGCAGAGACAATAGAGGTAAGAGGTGGAACTGTATCTACAGTCCAGGTAAACGATGCAAGTGATAGGTCTTTGTTTCCAACGTTGTCGTGGGCTCTAGTTTCCAGAGTATGAATACCATCTGTTAAACTATTGATTTGTAGTGGGCTTGAGCATGTGATAAACTCTGATTCGTCGAGGCTACACTCAAAATGGCTCAGACCTACACCACTATCCGTACCGGCGAATTCAAACATAACAGTGTTTGACGACGTATTGCCACCAGTGCTAATTGCTGTATTATTACCATCTGTAACAGAATTTATAGAGGTCAACGGTGCTACCGTATCTACGCTCCAGCTAAAAGATGCAGGCGAGATACCGATATTTCCTACACTGTCTTGGGCTCTGATCTTAACAGTATGGTCACCCTCGGTCACGTTGATTGATTGAACTGGGCTGCTACATGCAGTAAAGTTAGAATTGTCTATGCTGCATTCAAAATTACTAATTCCGACTCCAGTATCGTTACCTGAGAATTCAAAGGTCAGAGTATTAGATTTAGTATTGCTGCCGTTGGTTATTGTGCTGTTGTTACCATCTACAACATTGCTGATTATGGTAGTAGGAGGCACCGTATCTATTGTCCAGCTAAATGAAGCTGGTTCAGGATTCATATTTCCAACATTGTCTTCAGCTTTAATCTTAAAGCTATGATTGCCATCCGTAAGAGTGTTAGGCGTAATCTCTACAGGGCTGACACAAGCAGTAAAGTTAGAGTTGTCGATACTGCATTCAATCTGCTTGATTCCTACTCCCTTATCTTCACTTCCTCCAGTATCGTTAGCTGAAAATTCAAATATTGCAGTACTAGAAGACGTATTACTACCAGGAGCCATTAAATTATTATTTCCATCAATAGCTGAAAATATTTATGTTGATGGAGCTTTGGTATCTATGGTCCAATTAAACGATGAAGGAATTGAGCCTTTATTTCCCACTTTGTCCTCGGATACTACCTCCAATCTATGAACACCTTCTGTGAGATTGCTATATTGGATAGGACTGACACAAGCAGTAAAGTTAGAGTTATCAATACTGCATTCAATCTGCTTGATTCCTACTCCATTATTTTCGATACCCCTATCGTTACCAGAGAATGTAAATGTCAT
>JAATVN010000002.1 GCA_014523595.1 Nitrososphaerales archaeon TH5888
CTTGTTTCAGATTATAACAGATTTGCAAAGACAAGTAAGGGTGCCTTTATAGGCACTTTAATTGGATTTTCAATTACAAATATCATTTTTTATGTTGGAGGATTATTATTTGGAGTTGGAGACATTTCATCCATCATCATATCTATTCAAGCAATTCTATTTGGTTTTATTCTGCTAGTTATGATTGTCGACGAAATAGATAATGCATTTGCAGATATATACTCTGCAGCGATTTCTTCCCAAAGTATCTTCCAAAATCTAAACCAACGACATCTGATTATTGGATTCTCGATTGTAAGTACTATTTTGGCTATTTTTGTATCGATTGAAGGATATGAACAATTTTTGTTCTTGATAGGAGCTTTATTTATTCCCCTATTTGGAGTCCTGTTAACTGACTATTTCGTAATTAAGCGTGGTAAATATCAGAATGATATGATGTATGGTAACAAGATAATCAAGATAGGATATCCTGCTATCATTGCATGGGCTACTGGAGCCGTGTTATATTATTTACTTTCTCAACTTTCGCCGATTTATTTAGCACAGCTACCAACAATAGGTTCCACGATTCCAAGTTTGATAGTCTCCTCACTATTATATCTGCTAATCACTAAACTTAATCTAAAATTTAAGGTCGCCAAAACTACGATATGATATTTACCTTAATTCGATTTGTTCAGTCAATATTTTTCATATACACTTTCCTTAAATCTAACTTTGATTATTATTTGGTAATTGTCTGCATGTAATATTCATAAGAATTTTTTTGATGAAAATTGTCCTGATTGTAAATTAGAATATGCAGAATTAAAAGGTATGACTCAGTCTAAAGCTCAAGAAGATGTGAAATCAGAAAAAAGAGCAGATGAATCAAGGAGTAAAATATCATACAAAGAATTTCCTGAAGAGAGAGCAAAAAAGCTTTATGAAGAATTGTTGATACAATTTATGAGAACAAAATCAATCAACGAGGTCGAAGCAGCTAGAAGAGCAAGGCAAATTATTAGAAAGCAATGTGCAATTAGAGGAATTAAAGTTTGGAACTGGTTGAAAACAACATAATACATAGCAGCATATGTTGGAATTGCAAGATTAGCGTAAATTTTTTATTATCCGTCTATATCTGAAAATAATTTCCGACCACTTGATAAAAGATTAATGATTGATAGCAAATATTTTATTTGTTTATTTCATATCTATGTTAATTTCAAATGGCATTAGAAATGATAATAGATGAATTAACCGAAATAGCACATAGAGGTGTCTTGTATGTGTTGATAGGTTCTTTCGGATTTTTAAGTATCATCATTTTAAATGGAATAATCAGATCCGGCCGCAAAGGCAAAAGAGATATGAACAAATCATAACTAGGTATTGCATTGATGATACTGGACTTAACCAGAGAAATAAGTGCTGACACCAAAGTCTTTCCAGGTTCGCCATTACCTAAATTTATTACATGGACTAAAATGGATGTGCATAACTATTATTCAGAAGTGATCTTTATGAGTACTCATACAGGCACTCACATGGATGCTCCGTCTCATTTTGTGAATGATGTTTCATCAATTGACAAAATTTCAGTTAACAGATTCATTTCAAATGCTCTTCTTATTAAAATAGAGAAGGATTCAGACGAATTAATAACTGCAAGTGAAATAGAAGCATCCAAGGTAAAGATATTGGAGGGCGACACTATTGTTTTTTCTACTTTGTGGGAGAACGAGGTAGACAAGGATTATTTTTTCAGTCACAATCCTGGTCTTTCAGAAGGTGCTGCAAAATATCTTGTTGATAAAAAAGTAAACGCTGTATGTATAGACTCACCCAGCATCGACAGGGGTTCAGATAGTAATTTTCCTGTACATAAATTACTATTATCTAGGGAAATATTGATTGTCGAGAACCTTTGTAATTTGAGTAAATTAAGCAGCAAAAATTTTACTCTGATAATGATACCACTGAAATTATCGGGAGCATCTGGATCTCCCATAAGGGCCATCGCTATTGATAAGAATTTTTTAGGCCCACTAAAAAATAAAATATAACATTGATAATCGATACCCGAAATTAAGCGAAAATAACAGTATGGAATACCTCAATTCTACATCGAGTTTTAATACTCCTTAAAAGTATAATGTATTAGTATGCCAACAGCTTATGTTTTAATAAATTGTGATCTGGGTTCTGAAGAGGAGATATTACAGGAAATTAGAAAGCTCCCCGGAGTTAGTGAAGTAAGTGGAGTATATGGAGTATATGACATAATTGTAAAAATTTCTGCAGATACTATGGACAAACTCAGAGAAACAATAACATGGCATGTCAGAAGGATAGATAAGGTTAGATCCACGCTGACCATGATAGTAATTGAAGGTCAGGCAGGAAAGGATAAAAAAAATCAACCAAACATGTTCTGAATATTTTTAATATTTTGAACAAGTGTGGATACCTCGTTTGTGGTATTGAAAAAATGTGGAGATGCTCTTACCGCTTTTTTCTTTCCCCCGCCAACAATATCCCTCTCTGCAACAATTATTCCATTTTTTTCCAATCTGGATACCATAACCTTTGGACTCACTGAATCTATGGCAAAAGATACTATTGATGACCTGAGCTTCTCATCTTTGGGTCCAAATATCGAGATACCAGGTATCGTTCTTATCTCCTCAATTATTTCATTGGCCACTTTCATATTCATTTTTCTTATTTCATTAACACCCAAGCGTTGAATGTACTTTAATGAAGATGCAAGGCCAGCAATTCCAAGATAGTTTCTAAAACCTGTTTGAAATTTTTGGGGTGATTCAGAATAAACTAGATTTTTTTCATCAGTAATAATTGCAGATTCCCCTCCAATATACTTGGGAGTTAGCAGTGAGGCAGATTCTTTCTTGCAATAAAATATCCCAATCCCCGGTGGGCCGCATATCCACTTGAAACCAGGAAAAGCCAGGAAGTCACAACCAATTTTTTTTACATCCACGTTAATTGTACCAACAGACTGAGCGGCGTCTATCGAATACAGCAAATTTTGCCTCTTTGCAATCTTGCCCACTTCTTCAACTGGCATTATCGCCCCGCTATTATAAAGAACATGACTCAGGGTTATCAGCCTTGTATTCTTGTTTTTTGCGATTTTATCAATTTTGTCAAGATCGAAGAACCCGTTTTTATCAATCTTTATCTCTTCCAATTTTACACCATACTTTTTAGAAATATTCAGCCATGGGAAGTAATTAGCATAGTGTTCATGAAGACCGCCTCGGGCGATAATAATGTCGGATTTTTTCCACTTAAAACCTGATGCTACATAATTTAATCCCTCGGTAGTACTTTGAGTGAAGATTATTTCTTCTGGCTCACAGTTGATAAGCTGGCCTAGAATAATTCGAAGGTCTTGCATTAGTGATGTAATATACTCTTGGACGGAGCTCGAGTCAGGTCCTTCTTCTGAGCATCTTACTAGAAAATCAGTAATTGACTTTATTGTTGATAATGGTGTTGGTGCAAACGATCCGCAGTTCATATAGATCTTCTTTTTCGTAACTGGAAAATCCTTACGTATTATATCGATATCGTTTTCCTTTGCTTCATCATAATCCATTATAACCCCTTTTAATAATTCATTATAATAAAATTATGATTTCTGAAATGCTGGACAGCAGAGGATTTAATACGCTGATATATGACGATGCTTATGCAAAAATATGTCTAATTGCATCAATCATATCAGAATTTCAGAATCAAAGTAATAGACTCACTCGTGGTAAGATAGTTTACCTGGATCTTGATGCAGCATTTACTTCTTATGTTAAAGCTGGATTGATTCCCTCGATGGAAATACAAAGAATAGATGATTATACTTATCAGTCTGAATCAAGCGCTCTGAAAATATATCTTCCGTCTGAAGATATCTTTGATATTATCATGGTTGATATAATAAGATCAATGAATGAATGTTCCCTAATTATTTTTGATTCTATAAATTCATTTAATAATCTTTTTTATGATAAGATCCTACACAGCCTAAACAATAAACCAAAAATTGGAAATCTAAATCAATTACTTTATTTTAATCTCATGATGATATTAAAACATACTTCTGAATCTAATATCCCATTTTTGGTAACGAGTATGATTCGTTATACGAGAAAGGAAGTAGTTACAAGCAACAGGCTTCTTAGTAAGAAAAGTTCATTGAATTTTTATGTTAAAATTAAAAATCTTAATGATCTATCAATTACAATTCTCGGTGATCCGAAAGTTAATCAAAAAAATTTGATAATGAAAGATAAGGTTCTAAGATGGACTTAAGCAGCTATCTTGATCTTAACTATACTGAAGCCAACAATCAGTGCTATGGTGAGAACAGTAAATCCTCCAGTCATAAATGCCCA
>JAATVN010000122.1 GCA_014523595.1 Nitrososphaerales archaeon TH5888
ACATAGAGTTCTCTTGTGATGATATATACTGTGCCAACTACTTGAAACTTTCCCAATATGCCTTCAACAGTCAAGTCTTCTTTCTTTGGTTCTAACTTTACAATATCCATGAATCTAGGTTTGCGTAAATGATTCTGTGCGATGGTTTTAATGTAACAGATGTCGTATTCAAAGGCTTCACCACTTTCTACTCTGCCTGGAACTATCATTTCTGAATAGAGCATTGTCGCGTTGTCATGAACACTCAATTCTACTTCTTGGTAAAATCTAGAATTATGAAATGGTATTATCTGATCGGGTATATACTCAAAATAGCTTCCTTCTCCGACGTTGATACTGATCATCTGAGTTGCATAATTTTTTTCCATCTTGTAAATTCTAGTAGCTCCCTGTGTGGTAACATGAGCAAAAGCATTGTTACCGAGCGTTATATCAATACGATATCGATCACCTTGCAATATCCCCCCTGAAGGCGAAACGATATAAACATAAGCCATTGCAGGCAGACTTTCCTCCAAATACATTGCACGTTGTATACAAAGAGGTACACGGCAATATTGTTCTCTAATAACGGTTTTTTCCGTATTAGTATCCCTTTCAAACTTTAAGCGCAAAATGCCGACCTTTCCGGAATTGCTAACCCCAATTGGGAGAGGTTCTGTGAGATACGCCTCAATCTCTGATGGAATATTTCGCGGTGTATAGGATTCGACGGTCCTTTTCATTCTTGACTCAAAACTTTTTGCAACCGTTTCAGTGTTTTTAATGCGGAGTCCATTTCTATAATTCTTGTTGCTATTTGCATAGTGCACAGTCAACCTAGTTATGGTCAGTTATTTACCAGTGTTTTAGGTGAGGCTTCGAAAAGAAGATCCCTTATGATATAAGATACGACAATATCCACTCCTTGTCCTGTTTTAGAATTGACAAAAACTGTCGGTTTTTTATTTCGAACAATCTTCGCATCTCGTTCCATTATCTTTAGATCAGCTCCTACATAGGGAGCGATATCTATCTTGTTTATTAGGAGAAGATCACAGTTTTCTATTCCCAGTCCTCTTTTCCTAGGATACTTGTCACCACCTGTTACATCGATGATGTAAATGAAATAGTCAGCCAGAGCCGGACTAAAAGTTGTTGTAATGTTATCCCCTCCGCTCTCTATCAGAATTAAATCCAGATAATTGTATTTTGATTCCATTTCTTCTACTACAGAGAGATTTATTGATGGATCTTCTCTCACAGCAGTATGAGGACATCCCCCTGTGGCAACTCCTATTACTAATTCTTCAGGTACAAGTCCCTTTTCTGTTGCAAGATTTTGCCTCATCCTGTCTGCATCTTCTTTCGAGACGACGTCATTCGAAATTATTCCTGCTTTGTAACCCTTTGCAGAAAGTATAGGAACAATCTGCTCTATTAGCATAGTTTTACCCGACCCGACAGGACCACCAATTCCAACACGAGGGATTCGATTAGAAGACATAACAAAATTTAGACAATTTTCATGTAATAAACATTTTTGAGTCCATCATTTCATGTTTCATTTGCAGAATATCCAGACCTGGTGCAAATTGCCACATGTTTGAAATTGGTCTTTCTATATTCTTCATGATAGATTCCAAAATGACAGGTCTTAGTTCATGAATTATTTGCTGACGCTCAAGATGCTCAAGTATACCTAGTCTCAAAGCAGCTCCTATAACGCTTACTGCGAATCCATAAAATAGTATCAATCCAGCTTTATTCTTTGGTATATCAAGTGACCACGTCGCTACTCCAAGTGATACAGGATAAACTCCTGTCGCGTTACCATTTCTGATAGCGTTTTGATAATCCCTCAAAACTTTCTTGTACTTTGTGAAGGAGCTAACACATTTCAGTAATTGATTACCCGACCTCACAGAAGCACTTCGTGTCTCCTCTACCATTCTCATAAAATATAGAGATTTATCTGCGGTAAGGAGAGAAGCAAAATCCCTTTTCCTGCAAGACTCATAAGCATTACCCAAAGCTGTACAATCGGATGGTCCTATTACCTGTCTTAAGTGAATAGTAATAAATCTAGAAATATCCTTCCTCTTTAATTTCTTTATTTGTGACAGTGATTCCAGCCCGTTGGATGTTGCGTAGAGTCCTGTTGGGAAAAAAGAGTCAGACATCTGCAATAAACTGATGTCAACTCTATCTATATCAGTGTCCATGGATATCATAACCTGATTCAGGCTCAAAAATTATGTTATCACTCTTAATATCAATATTATCTATTAAATTAGAAAGTAGCTTTTGGAACAATTCAATTTCAGATTCGGATTGTATAGGAAAATATATTTTATTGTTTGTAATCTTTATCGGTCTATGCATATTGCCTATAGTATGACCAACTTTGATTGCCGTTTCCAATATTTGTTCGGCTGATATGTTACCTTTTAAAGAAATCTTAGCAACATTTTCGGGAACCCGTTTTGCTATTACCATTTTCTCATCTGTCAATAGTACTACGTCGCCGTCATTAATATGGGAACCACGTGTCATGGCAATAGCTAAATCCGTTCCTTTATTAGATATTTTCCTTATTCTAGCTCTTTCAGATTCAAGTCGAGTGATTTCAATTTTCTCAACATGATCACTTTTGAACATATCACGATATTTTTCTTTAAGATGCGAATCAGAATTGATGTTCCCGATTATCTTATCAATAAGAATCATAGTCTTACAAATGACCCTAGTCATAGAATCGCTTGCTGATAGTTATGTTTTTTCTTTATCACTATACCTTTCTCACCGCGTCTATCTTCTATGCCTTAAAGTTTGTAGTTTCGTCTAATTACCATCGAAAATCATAATCTTCGTCGACCTGGAAACACAGTCGCCGCTTACAGCGGTGTAATATGCATAGAGCTTATTCAAGGTATACTAGGCCAGCTAAAATCAGGAAAACAATCTACATACAATCTACATATCATACCAGTCCTGATGCCCTAAGCGATTCTAAATTTACAAAAGGATTACTATGACTAAATCTGTGTTTAGAAGTCTTCATCATTCTCTTATATTCCTGATCGAAAAAATCCAGAAATAGGGAACAAAAGTTTAAGGCATCATTTTATAACTTCAGCGTAGAACGTATGTAGGGTCAAATTTATTGCTAATTAAATAATTTTGAATTCTTTCTGGAACCTGTGGAGAAAATTAAAAAATATAAGCATCCTTCGTTGATACTTAGAAGTCGTAAATTGGTCGATCCACTGACATTTGTTTTAATTTCGATTCCCACAATGATTCTGTTAGGCTTACGTCATGCGCTCGATGCGGACCATATCACAGCAATAGATAACCTAGTGAGGTTACATAACTCTAGTAGAAGTTCGCAGTGGGTAGGCGCGGGATTTAGTGTAGGTCATATGATATCAGTTCTGGCTGAAATGATTCTAATCATTTACGTTGTAGGCAATATAACAAATGTTGAGCAGCTATCATTTTTGGGAGGAGTGATAGGAGGCATTGCGTTAGGAGTGATCGGCGCAATGAATATTTACTCAATGAAGAAATGGGGTAAAACCGGGTCAGCTATCCTCGCGAGCAAAGTTTTATCCAGGATGGGAATCATGAAACCTTTTAGTTCTGCGCTAATTACCGGATTAGTTTTTGGTTTAGGATTTGATACAGCTACTCAGATTTCAGCAATTACTTTATCGGCAATAGCGTCAGCATCTCTCGGAGTCCAAGTAGCCTTAATCCTTGCTGGGTTCTTCGCTGTAGGAATGATTCCGATAGATACATTAGACACCTTCATTCTCCGATCGGCCTTTTCTAGAATATTCGACAAAAGAAGCTTTAGATATATGGCTTATTTATTGAGTGCAGCTGCACTAGCCGTGGGAGCTATTGCTTCATATGAAACAATAACCAACTTGGAAATATTACCCGATATTATTGGCCCAGTACTAGCAGTAACAATAATTATAGTTTCTTTTGGGTATGCATATGCGTCGAATAAAAAACGGATTATTAATTCTAGCGACCCGGGCTCAGCCTCACAAATAAAGGAACATCGGAGTGACAGGGAAGACTAATACGGATTCTAAATTCCTTGGTGCAATTCAATTCAGGGTATGAGAGCAATAGTAATTATGATTTTCATTTAAATAAAAGTGCAATTGTATGCCCTTGGAGAGGCATTGTCAATCACAATAAGTTTCTCAGTTAGTTGTTCTTTTCATCGTATTTTTCAGGATATGCATAACAGTAGACTACTTCATAATCTACTAAAGAGCCTCCCAGATCCTCGAAGAAAGTCAAGCACTGCTTAGTTTCTGGATCTTCTAGTTTGTAGAAATTCCATTCCTTGTAATTTTTAATATCATCGATTTCACATTTTTCTGCATCGATTTTTATGGATATTTCTTCTAAGGTGTCGGATTTCTTACAATTTTTTTCTGATGGATTGTTATCTCCGTGATTATCTCCTGGTAATTTATTTTTAAAATCATAATCTTGTGCGTATACACCAGAAGTTACTGATATGACAAGTATCGCCAGGATTGAAACGCTGATATTAGTGAGTATTCTTGGATCTATACCTAGTAAATTTTTCTTGTTCATCATTCAGTCTTAGGTGTATTTTGACACTATAAATTAATTTCCTTTTTAATGACGCATATCATTTTTCTTAAGTGGAAAGTAATTCATTCAAAAACAGATATAAAAATAAAGGTCCTATCAAATTTTATAAAATTTGGCAGTTTTTACATACATTCATATAAATATTACAATTTCATCTCTAGGTCAAATGCCTTCTATTGTTCGCATAGACTAAGGTTGCAGTCGTGGTCAAAAAATTCATATTCATTGCGTAAAATAGATATCCTAATTTCTCGTGTCTCTCGAAAGTTTTCCCGAAGTAAACGCTTAGTATCAAACTCAGTAACGATTGCAAATTGTAGTTCTGAAATCAGGTTCTAATATGACGATATCAGTTTGGTCGATATACTCTAAAATATTTGACGAATTGGATACATATCAATTCTACGATAGAAAAATTTAATTTACTTTGTGATCGAGAAAATATTTCGCTAATCTATGCCTCTGTATTTCAATCCTTCATCATTATTCTCTGCTGCCTTGTGCTCCTTAAACGATTCCATAGTATCAAATGTTTGTTCGCATACGTCACAAGTAAGACTTCCACTGCCCTTATCCACTTTACTTTCATTTTGACTATTGTTTGGGTTCATAATAGTATATTGACAATATGTACAACTAACTATAATAGGATGAAAAAGTCGAATAAACATTAGAGCAATTTCTTTCAGTAATACACTAAGTACTAATGACCAAATTCGAGGAACGTGATAAGTCATCAAAGGAGCCCCATGTCTCCAGAGAAATTAAGTGAACAAGCGCCCACAGCCGTACAGAGAAATCCAAACCATCAACGCATCGTAGAGAAGGGAGAGACAGGCGTTGATTCTCCCGAAGCAAAGGAAAAACTTAGAAAGAGTGGAATGACAAAGACATAACTTATCTGGAACTATAGAAGTATACGCTGAAATTCTCCATTTTTTTATAAAGTAAAATGAATACCAAATTCAAAAGTTTTATAATTTTCAGTTCGATTATAAGTTGAAAGAGAAATAAGAATGACATCACAAATATTTGTTAATTTACCTGTCAAAGATCTCAACAAAACCATAGAATTTTTTAAGAAACTAGGTTTTGAATTTAATCCACAATTTACAGATGAGAATGCTACATGCATGATCGTTAATGAAAATATTTTTGTAATGCTCCTAGTTGAAAAATTCTTTAAATCTTTTACTAAAAAGGAGATCTGTGATACTATAAAAGAT
>JAATVN010000123.1 GCA_014523595.1 Nitrososphaerales archaeon TH5888
AAATATTTTAAAGACATTTTACACGGCGACATTATTGGAATGACCCTGGTACCAGAATGTATACTTGCAAGAGAAATGCAAATATGCTACATGTCGATTGCGACAGTTACCGACTATGATGTTTGGTATGAAAATCCGGTCTCCTCTAGGGAAATACTGGAAGTCTTGACCAAAAATGCCAATAGGACTAAGGAATTGCTTACTGCATTGATACCTGCTATCCCTGAAACCAGAAATAAGTGCAAATGCAAAACAGCATTACAAGATGCTATGGTTTAATTTGACTTTTGGTTGCAGGATCTATGAGAATTACTTCTCCTTCGACAAGTTTTCGTTGCAATACTAACTGGAAATCTTCGGTGTCGTAACCAAATTCTCTCAATTTGGATAGAGTTTTTTTTGTCAAATTCAGACTAATATTATGACCCCCAATTCTTCCAAAGGCAATGGCATTGAACTTTAATTTGGTATCTTTAATAATAAAGTAGCCTCTTAATTTGCTTGCGTATTGTCCTCCCTGGGCTTTTTCTACATATATTTCAGGTTCATCAGAAGGATAAGAATCACGAATCACTTTGGACTTTCCTCATTTGTTATTTCAATACTTCTGTTTATATTCTTGGAAACCGAAAAACTCCACCAGTTATTGTCTACTATCTTGTAATCAGTGACATTAACACTAACTGCCGTTTCGTCATCCGTATCTATGAATGAGAAGTTTCCATTTTTTATGATTTTTATTAATTTCCATCTTTCCTTTCCCTTTCTATTTCTATTTATTGCGACGGCCCATTCTTGATCCTCTGGAATTGTAGGCATGCCAATGTAGTCTACTATCTCCAGAATACCTAATCTTTTTTCTTCGCAAAATATTTTTTTATTTATTACATTTCTCCAGATATCGACAGCTCCTATCGTTCTGTTGTTTTCATTAATGTTAATAACTCCAAAATAGACCACCTTATTTTCTGGAACGGTTGACATTCGACAAATTATTGATTCTCATTGCCATATTTAGTTCTTGCAGATTCGTGCATTCTTTCTAAGGAAGAGGCTAAACTATCAATCTGGACATTTTTTTTGAACTCAATACCTATTTTTTGGCAATGTAGACGATATGCATTTACTACTGAAAATTTGGGATGAAATGTTTGATACACACCAGATAGTTCCAATATCAGGCCCTTTTCAATTAGACCATTGAGCAATTGAGTTGTTTTCTTAAGAGGAAGCCTTAGGTCATTTGAGATCTCTTGTAGTGGTGTTTTATCATTAATTATCAAATACAAAAAAATCTGTGCTTCTATATCCGACATATTAATTTTTGATATTAGCGCATCCTTGATGTTTTCCAATTACTATCAGATCAATCCTATTCACTATGCATTAGGGTCCTATTTACGTTATCAATATTACATTGAAAAATCAAACTTGTATACGATTCAAATCTTTTAACTAAACAGAGTTCTGTGTTTTATCAGAATGTTAATATCTCCTTATATTTTTGATATCTTTTCTGAATGTCTTCTGCATTAATATTTGCGAGTTTTTCAACGCCATAATCCTCTATTGCGAACGATCCCATAATGTTTCCATGTATCATTGCATTTTTCAATGTTTTTAAATCCCATTTTTCTTGTTGTGATAAGTATCCCGTGAACGCACCACCAAAAGAATCGCCGGCACCAGTAGGATCCTTTATAATTTCAGTAGGATATGCGGCAATTGGAAAGAATTCATCGTTATGGAAAAGGAGCGATCCATTTTCTCCCTTATTTATTACTGCGAAAGCCGGTCCATTTGATACAAGCAAGCGTGCACATTTCAAAATATTGTTCTCCTTAAACAACAATTTGGCCTCGGATTCATTTAACATTATTCCATCAACTTTTTTTATCATCTTAATCACATCGTCCCTCTTATTAACAATCCAAAAATCCATTGTGTCACAAATTACTAACTTTGGGCCGGAAAATAATTTCAGTATATTCATATTTTGTACTGGATCATTATTTGCAAGGTAAACATACTCAGAATCAATATAATCATCCGGTATTGTTGATTGGTAATTTGCAATTACATTAAGTTCAGTCTTGTTAGTTGTTCTCTTTGCAAGATCAAAGCCAAAAGAAGAATCATAATGGAAGGTTTTTTCGGTTTGACTAATGGTTAACCCTCTGATATTAAGACGGTTTTTTAATAGCTCTAAATATGCTGCCGGAAAATCATGACCTACTGTCCCGAGAAGTGATGTGGGCACGTAATTCGAAGCTGAGATTGAAGCAAATGTAGCTGTGCCGCCCAACGTTCTTTCAACAGTATGAAAGGGTGTCCGTGTAGTATCTAATGCAATGGTTCCGAATATCGTTAGCATGCAGTTCGATTAATAACAACAATAAATAAGTGTTCAACAATATTTTGCATATTGACATCGGAGACAAAACATGATAAAATAGTGATTGGGTTTTCTGGCGCTTCAGGTATTATTTACGGAATTAGGCTTTTGGAGATTCTACATTCTATTAACATTCAAACATACCTCATTATCAGTGAATGGGCAAAAAAAAATATAGAAATTGAAACCGACAAAACATTAGAATACGTTAAATCTCTTTCTTCCGTTAATTACGATAATTTCAAATTAGACGCCTCCGTATCAAGCGGTTCTTTCCTTCATGATGGGATGGTCATAGTACCATGTAGCATGAAGTCACTTTCAAGCATTGCAAATGGTTACGACGATACACTTATCTCTCGTGCTGCATCTGTTACCTTAAAAGAGTCACGAAAACTAATCATTGTGCCAAGAGAAACTCCGCTTTCAAGGATTCATCTTGAAAATATGATCAAGTTACAGGAAGCTGGTGCAATTATTCTTCCAGCCATGCCAGGGTTTTATCATAACCCGTCGACGATAGATGAAATAATTGATCATTTGGTTGGCAAGATTCTTGATCAACTAAATATAGAACACGATCTGTTCAAGAGATGGAAGGATCAATAAAAGAATTTCTCACATTATTTTTCCTATTAGAAAACCTAGCATGGCTCAAACAAGAAAAAAATACAAATAGAAAATAGCAATAAAAAAAATAGTAAAACAAGATGAAAAGATCATAATAGCTTGTCCATAGTAACGATTTTTACTGGTCTCTTAATTTTCCCAGAGTTGTAACTTTTCGATTTTTGATCTCCTCTTTGCTTGATAGAGCATTTCGTAGACTGTCTTGTGAGATCTTCCATTGATTAGTAACATTACTGCATCGATAGCTAGCTTTGTTTCTTCATAGTTGCCTATCAAACCTATTATGTGTCCATATATTGAAATGTAGGTGTTAGTTAATTCTTCAAGATTTTTTCTAGCCTTACCTTTCTCGCCAATAATCCTACCCTTTATGCGATGGGTAGAATTGGTAGAGCTTGTAAAATTACGAAGATCTAAAATTTGAAACAGTGTTTCCTCATCTAAGATCCTAAATGCCCTTTCAGGGGAAAAACCACTTGAAATAGCAGTGATTATGTCTCTCGCCTTTAGCGCTCCATATTCATCGAAATTATTAGAAGTTGAAGATACTGTTATCTCTCCCGTCTTACTTTCAATTTCTATCTTTACGTTGCATTTTTTACAAATTTCGTTTTTAGTTTTTCCCTTATTTCCTATAACTACGGAAATTCGCTCTTCAGGTATATGTAGTGATAAATTTAGATGATAATTATTGTCCAATAGGAAACCCTACTTAGAACATGAAACTGTAAATATTTATTTATTGTTTGACTTTTTACGCTTAGTAGGATTCTCTGAATCTATAAATCATAAGAAATGGAACATCTGAAAAATACTTGACGCTGGACCTCTTTGCAAGATTCAATTCAATTGCTTTATCAACTGTATCTTTACCAGCTAGATTTGAGATAGATGATTTTTTTAGATAAGATTCTATTTCACTATCGTCTGCTACTTTATCCATCCAGTAGTTTTTTTTTATATCTATTGTAATATTCCCATGTTGGATTTGCTTATCAATCAGATAGAGATCACATACATTTACCATAAGTGAATCCTGATATCTAATAGTTCTTATTGCGTATCTAGACGCCCGGTCCTTAGAGCTGCTACTACTAGAAGTCAAATGATAGTTTGATGCAGACGTATTTAGATAAGTTTTTTGTTTAGACTTCCCGTAATATTATTTCATGAACCTTTAAATAAAATATATCAGTGAATGTTAGTTGTCATTCATCATTTATTGTAATATTATTACTAAAAATTAATCCTATCATTGGACCATCAAATTAATTAGTCTCTGCTACATATTTTAGGTCGTAGAAAAATTGCCAAAGGACCTAGAATACATGAGGGAGAAGAGGAGTTTGGACTATGGTTCCTTTTCAACTCATTATAAGAGAGTCCTTGTTGTCTGTATAGACCGAGATGATGACCTAGGTAAAAACGGAGGAGTTGAAACCCCGGTGTTTGGAAGAGATCAATGTATAAATGCAGGAACTAGGTTAGCAATTGAGGATCCAGAAGATGCCGATGCTAACGCAATCTTTGGTGCCATCAAGATCTATGAGGAACTTGTGACAAAAGGTTATGAGGCTGAAGTTGCAGTAATCACTGGTGCTTATAATCGAGGCATAGAAGCAGATGAAAAAATATCTTCGGAATTAATAGAAGTTCTGTCAAAATTCAAAGCCGAGGGTGCTGTCATTGTTTCCGACGGAGAAGATGATGAAACTGTAATCCCGCTAATACAAGCGATAGTTCCCGTAATTTCCATACAGAGAATAATCATACGACATAGTAGAACCGTTGAATACTCATATGCTGTTTTTGGAAAATATGTAAAGATGTTAGTTTATGATCCAAGGTATTCGAAATTCTTTTTGGGCGTACCTGGGGCCCTGCTCATTTGTGGTGGTTTTGCTACGATCTTTGGTTTTACGAGAGAAGCTTTGGCCATAGTTCTTAGTGTATTGGGAGTTGCATTTGTAATCAGGGCTTTTGATATTGACAAATCTCTAGGATCGCTTAATAGGACTACACCTTCAACATTCATCAGAATATTTTCAACATTTGCCGGGATCATGATAATTTTGGTGGGCATAGCTAATGGTATATCGAACATACCGGACGGAGCTATCCCGAAGGACGCCAGTCTCTCAGAAATCGTCACAAATAGGGCCGTGGTAGGAGGTTTTGTTAATGGCTCAATAACCCTTATTTGGATAGGTCTAGCTACTATTTTCGGAGGAATACTTCTAAGTAACTGGTTTAAAGGAAGCATTAGGATTCTCTCGGATATCCTAAGGTTAGTTGTACTTGGTTTGATATACATACCTGCAATTCAATTTACTTCAGTTCTGACTGAAAAAACCAATCCTTTCAATCTTATTTCATCTTTATTTATTGGTCTAGCTATTACACTTGTTGCTACAACATTTTTGTTTCAATATTTCAGAAACAAAAAAGGTGGAGAACAACTGAAACATTAGGACCATTACCTACATAGCGTTATTATATGATTTAAAATCAATTAATTAGAGAGCAAATGTATGGTTTTTTTTATTACCTCATCAATAATAATTGGTTTTATAGATTCTATGAACGCAAACTAGAATCGCAAATAAAAAAAGATCCTCTACCAAACCACGTTGCAATAATATTAGACGGGAATAGACGGTGGGCAAAATACAATTTCTTGGTAAATAAGGGTGCGCATGCGATGGGCGCAGATAAGGCCGAACAGTTGCTAACCTGGATCTATGATCTGAAGATCAAAATAACTAGTTTATACGTATTATCTATCGAAAATCTTGACCGCGACAAGAAAGAATTGGATGATATCTATAACCTACTTGGAATAAAACTTGAGAAATTATACAATGATTCCAGAATACATGAGAGGGAGATGAAAATAAAGGCTATTGGAAATATAGAAGCCCTTCCAAAGTCAATAAAAGATATTCTATTCAAGCTTGAAAAAGAGACCAATCATTACGACCTTACATTTCTAAATATTGCTATCGCGTATGGTGGACAGCAGGAATTGGTTGAGGCAATCCGAAAAATTGCTCATGATGTAGAAAAAAAAGAGCTACAAATATCAGATATTAACGAACAATCAATCGATTCATATCTTTATACCTCACATTTGCCACAACCGGAACCGGACCTTATCCTGAGAACTTCTGGTGAAAAGAGATTGAGCGGATTTCTGTTATGGCAGAGCGCATACAGTGAATTGGTATTTATGGACGTTTTCTGGCCAGAATTTAGAAAGATTGATCT
>JAATVN010000124.1 GCA_014523595.1 Nitrososphaerales archaeon TH5888
AAAAGAAGATGACAACTCGAAAAATGAAATTCGAATGGTTAAGTCCGAAAGAGAATGATAAGATTTCTCATGAATTAGATTATCTGGATAGTGTGGATCCAATTACTGGTCATTGGCGAGATACTCAATGGATGAGTTTTAAACCACAAGTTGTCGATAAATATAGAAATAATAAGCTTGTTGAAATAGCAGTCAATCACATTAATTTCCTAAACAGAGATGGAGGTCTTGAATGCAGCGTTTGTTATCGTCCTACCAAACGAAAACTCATGGTTCAGGCTAGGGAATTTTGTTTTGTCCCTGAAAAAGAACGTACTCATTGGTTACATTTTTTTATACGAGATATCAATAGAAAATTTAAGTAATACTAGCAGGCTAACACAAGTTTTTAAATATAATCTTGGTAATGTTCTGGGAATCATTATTTATGATGAAAAGACTAATATTTTCGCCAGATTTCGTAACCTTTCAAGACTGATTCAAACCATCTAGATTATCATCATAACTAGTGTGTTCTCATATTTCTTAGACTTAGAATAACTTTTTCCTAAATCTAAATACATGTATGCGTCTTACAATTAAATTTATGGCTAAATAAGAGAAACATGAAGCTATAATAGATGCTATTATTGCAGCTTGTACTGGATGATATTCTATTCTCAATAATTCAAGCAGAATGAAGAACCTTGATACGTTATTGATAATATCAAATACAGAATCAGCAAATATCATCTTTGTTACTATTTGTTTTAGAATATCAAAGTTCAATTTGCCAGTAAGTTTTATTGTATATATCTTCTTATTATCAAGATGAAAAAGAATAACAAAAATTACTTTAGAGGAGATGAATCCGGCTATTACAGTTAATGCAGAAGTTACAAAATCATCATTGGAATATTTTGTAGATACATATGCTACTATAAGACTAGCAATAAAACCAGCCGAACCTGATAGTAATAGATTCTTGTTGAGCGATATGGTGTTAGCATACTTCATATAAAATTTTGTGAAGTAATTTTTTATCCTACTACCAGGTTCTCCTTTCATCTAAAACTGTATACACAAACAATCATTTATGGGTATTCTACAAAATGACTTTTTCGAAGAATTTGGGATTAATGAATTTCTTTGCTTCCGGCATTCGAATACTGTATGTTCAAACCTATACACTGGCAAAAAAGAATTAACACAAAAGACAGAAGTATATATTCTCTTATCTTAATATTCATCAATAGTAACTTTTAGGTTTAAGTTCAGTGATAGAAAACAAGGAGATTAATTCTCTTGCTGTTAAAGTGATGAGAGTAGTTGGGATAGACATCAGTAATCAAAAATCAAAGGAAATTACCAAATATATGATTTGTAATAAGTAACAGCTTTCATTAGCATAAAGTACGTTTATCTAGTAAATGCTACTATTCTTCTAATCCTCTGGATGGCTCTTGACGACATATGAGCAAATAGTTACCAATTATGTGAGTTATTGGTTTTAAATATCATAAATATTCAGATGGAGATTTATTTGTGATGAAATGATAGATAATTTGGATCTTAGTTATTTATAATTGAAATATCGATAGTAATTAGAAGTCAGGAAACTGGCGGGATTTGGTTGATTCTTGTTAATCTATGTCAACCATTATAGTCCCTTCCGCCAGTCTTTCCTTTAATTGATTAGTTTGATTTCGAACAAATCCAAAGTCCACATCAAGAGATATCCCTTATCAATACATGAAATTTGTTGAGCATAAAAAAAGGTGTGATGTTCAATGCCAATGCAATTTGTCGGGTGATTGAATCATTATAAGAAATGATGTGCATGTAATGTTACCATGGCAGATAAAGAAATGATACAAGAAAAGATAGGTGAGGCCTTGGGTTTAGAAAAAGCTGCTCAAAAAGCAGTAGAGCAGCTTGATTCACGCGGTTTACTGGAACCTGAGCATGTTAAGAAACTATCGAAAATGAAGGATGAGGCAGGCAAACAGGAACAGAAGATGGAGGAATTGGTACAAGAACTAACTGACAGTGATGGATTTGATTCGTCCACTATTGAAGAAAAAGCAGCAGAGACAGCCGAGAAAGCGTCCAAAATAATGGAAACATACCTTGGGGAAAACCCCGATACGCAAGAAGCTTTAGAGTTCCTCTGTCTAGCAGAAGGAGGTGAAGTAGTCCATTATGAAGTTCTAGCTTCAGTCGCGAAGGATGTAAAAAATAAAAAGTTTGGAACACAAGTTAGAGCCATTCTTAAGCAAGAAAAAGGACACTTGAATTTGTGCACGAAGTTAGCTAAGAATAATGCCGCATCAGCTTAATCTCTTCCACCTTTTTATTTTTGCGTTATTGACTAACAATTTTACGAATCAATAATTTCAAGAATCGCAATACAGTCAGATATCTCTAATTAGCGCTTTAAGTTTTTCATTAAACTTCGGCGTGAAGTCTTCTCTTCTTATCCCATGATCATTCAAAGCATGCTGTCCGCCATCTCTAAATATGTCCTCTTCAGTTTCTCCTTGTATTAAATAATCGCAGTCAAATCCAGCATCTCGACATGATAATGTTTTCATAATAAATATTATCCTTTAAAGGATAAATGGATTTTACATAGCCCTGCAATAGTTAGCCTTACAAGCGGTTGAATATTTCATTCTTTCATTCTTCAATAAGGATCGTTGTAGCTGTCCGATCGGTAACCGTAGTTTCAACAATTCGGATGCAAACCTGGCTGAATTGGGACATAAATTTTAGTCCAGCTAAATCAGTGCTTACTTGGACGTAGATCGCTTAAAGTAGTCAATTTTTAATTAATTCCCCGCTCAAGACAAGTGTCACAATACTTTTCCACTAGCGTGGCATCAACCATGTCATAACTTGCTATTTGAGTTGCTACATCGCCACATACAGAACAGTAACCGCCTGCTTTCTCAGCCATAAACCTTTTTTTTACATTTTGAGATACTCTTGGACTTGAGATAATGTCTTGAAGAACTTTGAGTTGCTCGTCAGATCTAATCACTGGTCGAATAGTTGGGATTGGTCTATCTTTGTCACTACGAGGATTATTTTCATGAAAAGAATCATACATGTATATGATAAGCGCTAACCGTATATCTATCTTTACATTTAGTATCAGATATTTATCCGATCCTAATAGGATTTTTCTAATATATGGAAACAAAAGCTTATATCTCTATATTTAGGCCACTGATGGACGATTGTTAGAACTGAATTTACAGGTCTGGAGCCCGTCCGGATTAGTTCCATTCGTGTAGAAGGGTTCTACTACTAGTCATTTAGCAGCTTCTAAACTCTTGCAGGGGAGTTTACAAATACTTAATAATTATGAAATCATGTAAGAGCTGAATTCAATGGCAAAAATTATTAAAAAGAATCTTAACAGCGCTCCAGATGAAACGAGAAAATTTGAAAAGGGTAAAGTAGACATCGCAACTTTTAGTGATGTTATGATAGGAAGAGCAGAGTTCGATCCTGGCTGGAGTTGGGAGAAATGCGTAAAACCGATAGCAAAAACAAAAAGTTGCGAAGCACCACACACCCAATATGTGGTATCTGGAAGAATGAAAGTTGTTATGGACGATGGCACAGAAGAGGAATTTGGTCCTGGTGATGTTGGAATTGTTCCACCGGGTCATAATGCGTGGGTAGTTGGAGATGAGAAATGCGTGGCAATTGACTTCACAGGTATGACTACCTATGCAAAAAATCAGTAGCTAAATATTCAAATTCCCATATTTTTTCAATTCAAGATACCGAATCTAGTCTAAAAATCTTTGTTTG
>JAATVN010000125.1 GCA_014523595.1 Nitrososphaerales archaeon TH5888
GAACGGTTCAGCAATAGAATGCAGAATAAACGCTGAAGATCCATTTCATGACTTTGTGCCATCAGTTGGACTTGTACCAGATTGCAATCTTCCTTATGGACCTGGTGTTAGGGTGGATACATATTTGTATCCTGGGTGCAATGTGTCAGGCTATTACGACTCTTTGGTCGCAAAATTGATAACATGGGGGCAAGACTTTAATGAAGCAAGAGTAAGAATGTCCAATGCATTGGATGAATTTGTGATAGAAGGAATAAACACTACTATTCCTCTATACAGAACAATAATGGATGAGAAGAACTTTATCAATGGAAACATCTCCACAGATTACTTAGAAAAGTACAATATGTTAAATGTAATGCAAGGTGAACTCAAAGAAAATCACCTAAAGGAATCTGAGACCGCAATCGCCGCCGCTCTGCTTTTTTCAGAATATCTGAAGGGACAATACAGTGCAGGAAATTCATCAAAAGAGCTTTCTTTGTCTAACTGGGTAAGAACAGGAAGTATTAGAAATGGAATTTAAGATAGATAACTCAGATAACATACTATCAGGATCAATTAACGAATCTAGTGGAAATGGAAAAATGGTTGCCACTATAAATGGTAAAGAACATTCTATAAAAATAGTCGGTCTCAAAAATAGTATATTGGAATTTATTTTAGACAATTCATATAGAACAGCTAAGATACTAGAATTCGGCAGCTCTCATATCAAATTGTTGATTAATGGAGAGCAAGTTATTCTCAAGAAGCATTCAAAATTAACTGAAATTTTGGAAAAATCCATGGTATTAGGGGGATCTTCGTCTGGAGAAAACAAGCTCTTGAGTCAAATTCCAGGTAGAGTTGTATCCATTATGGTAAAGGCAGGTGACCAAATAAAAAAAGGAGACTCTGTAATCGTACTTGAATCTATGAAGATGCAAGTTGCTGTAAAGGCTCATAAAGACGGTCAAATTAGAGACACAAAGGTAAAAATAGGCGATACTGTATCAAGAAACGATGTTGTGGCAGTAATAGAATAAAAGAACAATCCTGTATTGGATATTACTCAAACACGTTTTGTAATCTGCATTTCAGTTATTGATTTCTTTTAGTTTACTCCTAATTTCATCATAATTTGGCTCAATCAGTGGGTTGTCTGAAATCCAAATATATTTAATTACTCCCTCCTTATCTAGTAGGAAGACAGATCTTTTTGCCGCATTGTAATCCTTCAATGGTCCAAGATCCTTCATTACTATATCATAGTTACTAATTGTTTCCTTCTTGTAATCGCTCAAAAGAGGGAAGTTCAGGTGTCTGTTTACTGTGAATATTTTATTTGCGAATGGACCATCTACTGAAATGCCTAATACTGAGGTATTATTATTTTCAAATTCGCTCAGAAAGTCTCTGAAAACGCACATTTCAGTAGTACATACTGGAGATTCTGCGGCTGGAAAGAATGCCAGTAACGTATTCTTGCCTCTAAACTCTCTAAGTTTATGCATGTTCATGTCAATATCGGGTAATTCAAAATCAGGAGCTACATCTCCTTCTTTTAGTTTTGCCATGTTTTTTTTTATAATCTGCTCAATGTTAATCTTTCTATCAATATCAATCATTCAAATGGCATTGGAATTTGTGCCGACTGGTTCTAGATCTAAATTGTTTTGTTGCTCGAAGGAGTATTGATATTCTCTCTACTTTTGTAGCCTGATAGATCTAGCGCTACATGTTTGAATCCCAGGTCTTTTAATTTCGAATCTATTTCTGAGAGCTTAACTGTGTCAAACATATCTTTTATTTCTTCCCTGCCAACTTCGATTCTTGCAATGTCTTGATGATCTCTGACTCTTACCTGTTTGACTTTGAAAATGGTCTTGACCAATGATTCTGCTGTTTCTATTCTTTTTAGTTTTTCAAATGTTACGACCATTCCATGGGGTATTCTTGAAGCCAAACATGAATTTGACGATTTGTCATATACTGATAAATTATTTGATTTAGCGATATTTCTTACATTTTGCTTGTTTATGCCTAGTTCTACAAGAGGGCTGTGGATACCATTTTCTCTCAAGGCTTTGATTCCTGGACGATAATCAGTCAAATCGTCTGTATTTGTACCATCTACAATCAAATGGACATTCATTTGTCTTGCTTCCTTAATCAAATATGTTGACAATTCAGTCCTACAATAATAACATCGTAATGAATCATTCTTGACAAATTCTATATTATCTAACTCATTATATTTTATTATTTTATGTTCAATGTTTATCTCCTTTGCAATTTTTTTTGCAGACTTTAATTCGTCAGCAGAAAGAGTATTATAATCTGCAGTAACAGCAATTGCGTTTTTGTCCAATGCTTTCTTTGCCGCCATAGCAACAACGGCACTATCCACTCCCCCGGACAATGCAATTATGGCCTTTTGATTCTTATCATGAAACCATGATACCAATTGTTGAAAAAATTTATCCTCCAAATTCATTATCACTTGTATTTTTCTATTAACTCGTGATATACTGTATCAAAGACTTTCTTGTAAGGAATTTTTAGTACTGTTGAAATATTTTTGATGTCGTCATATTCTGGCTTTATGGACTTAATTGATCCATTTCCATTCTTTGAAATCTTAACCTTTACTTCAAATTTGCGATTCTCAATGGCTATGGGAAGAGTTATGAAAGATCTAGATGTTGTTATTCTATTTACTTCACTTACTCTGCATCCAAGGGAACCTGTTTCACTTAAAAGAATTTGAATAAGAGCATCTCTGGATGCTTTGTCTGCCAATACTTTGACTACAAATGAGGGTCTGTTTTTTTTAGATATACCATGTAGCACGGTAACATCCTTTGCATTATTTGCGTAGAGGACATCTATCATGTTTCCGATTATCTCACCTGTAACATCATCAACATTAGTTTCAAGTTCATAGATACTTTCAGAAGTATAATCCAACTTTAAGTTTGAATTTCCAATGACTAATCTAAGTATGTTCGCAACATTTTTACCCTCTTTTTGACCACCACCATTTCCTATTTTTTCAGGTGTGATTGGAGGATACTGAGAGATATGCTCCGATGCTAGGTTGACCAGCATAGCCGCACCGGTAGGAGTAGTAAGCTCTCCATCAAGTTTACCAGGTACCAGTAATATTTGTCTATCACTTAAAATCTCCAAAATTGCATTGCCTGGATTTGGAACTACGCCGTGAGAAAATTCTAATAATCCGTTACCAACAGCCACATCAGTAGCATAGAATTTTTTTGAAAGAAGGTCCAGATTATCCAAGGCAACAGCCGTACCTATTAGGTCTGCCGCAGTATCAATAGTCGAGACTTCATGCAATAGAACGCTGGTATAATTACTTCCATGAATTTTTGATTCTGCTTGAATTATCTTTTTCAGTGAATTGAGAACAAATGATTTTGCAACATATGATAAATTCAATGAATCGCTACAAGCAGCAATCGCTCTGTATACTTCACTTCCTATTCGTGAATTTGCTGAATCCGTATAATCAAACAAAAACTTGGTACATGAAATTCCATAAGAGCTAGTTTTTACAAAGTCAGCATTGCGTATTTTGGATCCTTTAAAATAATTCTGGCAAGCGTAAATGGAATCAATAACTTTTTTTTTATTAGCTCCAACGTCAATTAGACTGCTTAGGAGCATGTCGCCAGAAATTCCAGCAATTTGTGAATCAATAATTACTATCTTGGCCATATAAATGAAAAATCTCTCTACTATATCCTATTTATATAATTTAAAGATTGTTGTTTATTACCAATTTA
>JAATVN010000126.1 GCA_014523595.1 Nitrososphaerales archaeon TH5888
AATTGATAATATTGGAGTTGTAGATAACTCAACCAGTGGAATAATTAGCCTTGCAATGGATTCGATTACAAATGATGGAGGACAATCACTTGTTTTTGCAGAGACACGTAAACGTACTGTTTCACTAGCAAAAAAAACATCAGAAACTGTGTCAAAATTTCTCGATAAATCTTCAAAATTCTCAGCCCACAAAATAGGTGTAGAAATTTTAAAACAAGGAGATGATACAGAACTTAACAGAACACTTTCAAGTACTGTTACAAAAGGTGTGGGATTTCATCATGCAGGTTTAGGAATAAAAAGCAGACAAATTGTAGAAAATGCCTTTAGAAACGGCATAATAAAGATTCTATTTGCCACCCCTACTCTCGCCGCAGGCGTTAATCTGCCTGCTAGACGTGTTGTAATCGCCAGTATTTTTAGATACGATTATGAATATGGCGGTAATATTCCATTGAGTATATTACAATACAAACAATTATGCGGACGTGCAGGAAGACCTGCTTATGATAAATATGGAGAAGCTATCATAATTGCAGATTCAAGAACCAATCCAGAAGATCTTTACAATCATTTTGTATTAGGAGAACCAGAACCAATCGTCTCTCAGTTAATGAGCGAAAGGGCACTAAGAGTGCATGTTCTAGGAGTGATATCTTCAAGACCTAAAATATTAAAGTCTGAATTGCTTTACTTTTTTGAAGAAACATTCCTCTCTAAATACTCCGGGAATGAAAGTATCAGCTTTGAAATTGACTCGCTCTTACAATATCTGAGTGACGAGGGATTGATAATCATAAGGAATGAGTTACTAATGGCTACTAAATTTGGTAAACGCATTTCCTTGTTATATATCGACCCAAAAACAGGTATTCATTTCAAGAAAAATTTGGGAAACTATAATAGTAACAAAATTAATGATGGAACAAATTTTTTACACTGGATTTGTGACTCTTTTGATTTTTATCCAAAGTTAACATTGAGGCAAAACGAAATAGAATACTTTGAAAGAATGTTTGAAAAACATAAACTGAGTTCATATGGACTTCCAAATTATGACTACTCTTTAAAAAATTTGATAATTCTGCTAGAATGGATCGATGAATCAACCGAAGCCAGTCTAAATGAAAAAATTGGGGTTGAACCTGGTGATCTATATAGGATGGTTGAAACGACGTACTGGCTGTCATACTGTCTTTATGAAATTGCAAAATTGATAGGAAGAAAAGATCTACTAGCAGAAATAAATATACTACGGCTGAGAATTAGACATGGCATAAAATCAGAATTGATTCCGCTAATACAACTTGAGGGAATTGGAAGAATTAGGGCAAGGTCCCTATATAAGGCAGGAATCACCAATGTTAATCAAATTGACAAGATTTCTGAATCAAAATTAGGATCCGTACCAAAAATAGGAGTTAAACTTGCAAGAAAACTAAAGAATCAAATCAAGAATTAAAAATGAGTGCAAAAAGATATTTTCATTATAGTTACAAAATGTGATTGAAAATTTGGTTTATCTATTAAATGCTGTCATATATGGAACTATTGTATCTGCCGTCTCATTCTTAATTATATTCTTTATTACACCTTCTTTTATTAAATACCTAAACAAGAAAGGGAGAGTGGTAGTAGACTATCATAAACCTGGAAAACCGTTCATTCCAAGACCTGCTGGTCCTGTCCTGCTCATAGGAATAGTGATTGCTGAAATAATATTATATTTGTTAATACTGGACATAAAAATAATCTCTGTTTTATTAACAACTATTATTGCATTTTTCATTGGATATATTGATGACAGGAAAACTATGCCAGGTTGGTTTAAACCTGCAGCTTTGATACTGGCAGCCGTTCCTATAATAGTATTAGGAAGCTACGGGAATTATCTTGGCTTAATATTTGATAGTGCATTCATACCACTACTATACATTCCACTTATTCTTTCTATAATATCGATAGTTGGTAATACTATAAACTCAATTGATGTATTCAACGGCGTAGCAAGCGGCTTTATCATAATAACTATGATACCATTATTAGTAAGTGTTATATTATTTGGTAATACTAATGTCTTCCTCATGAGTCTCCCATTACTCTTTGGCTGTATTGCAATATATCATTATCATAAATTTCCAAGCAAAATATTTCTCGGAGATTCTGGTACATTGCTATTAGGATCAATGTATGCTGGTATATTAATTGCAGGAAATTCAGAAATTATTGGTGTCATTGCACTTCTACCCGCAGTAATGAATTCCTTCCTATTTCTCTCTAGTGTAAAAAAAATCGTAGAGCACAGGCAGGTCAAAACCAGACCAGTAACAATATGTGATGATTTTCGATTAATGGCATCTAAAGATAGTAGCGCACCAGCAACATTAGTAAGACTTATTCTTGCTAGTGGTCCATTGTCTGAACAGGAAATAATAAGGAGAATCTTCATATTAGGAACGTTTTCATCATTACTTGCCTTCATATCAATAGTTATACAATATTCATTTATGAAGGGGATAATATCACTATGAGATTGTTTGGACTATTCATTCTTATTTTTATCATGTGGATTATGATCATGGTAGTTTCATACTTTCTAATATTCATAATAGGTCCATTACATATCAATGTGTTCAATAATTCTACTGATAAACTAATCTCCTCTATAATCAAGGCGTCACTGGCAATCGGACTGGTAGTTGTGTTGATTTTGTTACTGGGCTTTCTCAAAACAAAATATCTACGAAAGACGTTACTAAAAAGTTGAAGCTAAAGTAAATGACAATAATACTCATTCTTATTCTAAATTGGGAGAAATTAGGAGATATTACCGGTGTTAGTAATGAAATGAAATGAAACCTATATCCGTGATACTTTCATCAAATCTTTGAATTTCACTTCCATTCCGTACCTCTTTTCTTCATGCTTCATATGGTCGTAAATCTTGAGTAACTCAACAGCATTTTTAAAAAGATTAAATTTACCATTAATTTTCATCTGAATGAACTTGAAAACAAGAGCATAAATCTGAAACTTCTTTAAGACTTCTCTTCTATACGCATTAAAATCAGTAATGTGCTTGATAAATAATTGTGCACACCATGTTGAAGGAATGATCCCTTCGCCAAGCAAAGGATACACAGTCCCTATGGATTCCCCAACACCTACAGTTTTCCGACCATCAGTAAAAGGTTCGGAATTTTTGGGCGGGCTTATTCTGACGGGACGACCAACTTTCTTTATTACTTCACATTTATGTTTTTTCAAAAATTCATCAACAAATACATTGTTATTTTTTCGTTCATAATCTCCGGCTCCGATATGTGCATAACCATTTTCTAATGGGAAATACCAAAAATAACCCTTCATCGAGGGAAAAGCTTTCAAGTAAAAATCG
>JAATVN010000017.1 GCA_014523595.1 Nitrososphaerales archaeon TH5888
ACTTTTCTCGATACCTTCCTCCCTTTAATAACAAGTGACGCTTCGATTAGATCTTCTAATCGTGAATTTGTACATGAGCCTATGAAGACTCTATCAATATGAACATCAGTCATTGGAGTACCTGGTTCCAAATTCATGTATTCCAGAGCTCTGATAGCTAATTTCTTCCTATTTTCATCACCTTTTGCAAATTGTTCAGGCGAAGGTACGGAGTCAGTTATGTCAACCACCATAGATGGGTTGGTTCCCCAAGTTATCTGAGGGGCAAGTTCGTCAACATTAATTGTTTCAACTCTATCAAATTTTACATTCGCATCGCTCTTTAAGTTGGTTTTCCAAAAGTCTATCAATTTATCCAGTTCTGATTCTTTGGGAGCGTATCTTCTTCCTCGCAGATAGTTAAATGTAGTTTCATCAGGGGCAATTAAACCGGCTCTCGCTCCGCCTTCGATAGACATATTGCATATTGTCATTCGCTGGTCCATTGATAGTGCAGAAATTACATCTCCCCTGTATTCGATAACAGTTCCAGTACCTCCATCGGTTCCTATTTTACGAATAATGTTGAGTATTATGTCCTTGGAAGTTATAGCATGGCGTTTTTTTAGATTCCCTTCCATATTGATTAGGAATGATTTTGGCTTGTACATCCATAAGCACTGAGTAGCAAGAACATGTTCGACTTCACTCGTTCCTATTCCAAAAGCAAGGGCCCCAAATGCACCATGCGTCGACGTATGACTGTCACCACAAACTATGGTAGTGCCAGGGAGTGTGAAACCAAGCTCTGGTCCAATTACATGAACTATGCCCTGATCCGGGCTGGTCATATCATAGATAGCTATTCCAAATTCTTCGCAATTTCTGCTTAGCGTTTCAAGTTGTGTCTTTGATACCTCATCGACAATAGGGAGTGATCTGCTTTCAGTAGAGACATTATGATCTGTTGTTGCTATTGTTAAATTAGGGCGCCTAACTTTCCTGCCACTCTGCTTTAGACCAGCAAAAGCTTGGGGAGATGTAACTTCATGTATCAAGTGCCTATCAACATAGATTAACGAAGGGCCACTAGAATCGCCAGCATTTTCATTCTGACTACTATCTATAACTACATGACTATCCCAGATCTTGTCAAAGAGGGTTTGTTGCAATATTATATATTGTTAGTTAAATCGGAATATAATCATATTACTTATTGCAACCATTTTTTGAAGGCGATTGTATAGTAAGTAATAATGCTTAAATCTAGTATTCACAGGAATTAATTTCAATGTTTCAGCACGACAATAAGAACTATGAAGAATACGTTATGAATCATATAAAGAAAGGAACGACTACCTGTGCATTGACATGCAAAGATGGAGTTGTACTAGCTGCAGATACAAGAGCTAGCGCAGGTTACTTTATTGTAGACAGAAATGTTATGAAAATTCAAAAGATAGACGAACATTTAGGCATGACAATTGCTGGAGGTGTCGCTGATGCTCAAAACTTGGTTGATCTTTTGCGCTATAATGCAAATTTGTATAGATTGTCAAATAGAGGACGACTAATTCCTGTAAAATCTGCTGCAAGACTCTGTTCTAATGTTCTGTTCAATCAAAGATACTATCCTTATTACGTACAGATCATTATGGCAGGATTTGATAAAAATGGTGAAGGTTCACAAATATACAATATTGATTTGTTCGGATCTATGACCAGTGAAAGATTTATCTCAACTGGTAGCGGTTCTCCGGTTGCATACGGCTACCTAGAATCAGAATATAAAAAAGATCTCGGTGTAAATGAAGCATACAAGATAGCTATACAAGCAATTGCAGCTGCTATCAGAAGGAATTCTGGAACTGGTGATAGCATAAATGCTGTCATTATAGATAAAGATGGATATAGAGATCTGTCCAAGGAAGTAAAGGACGCAGTACAGGCAGTATACTGATACCTCCAAATCTCCTTTTTTATCAATTTAACCGAACTGCTGTTATTGTTGAATGAATGCGTAAATTAACTAATCATCTAGAACTGCCAATTCAAACAAGAGTTCAGCAATTTATGATAAATTGATTAATACACAAGATAGGAAATATCAAAAAATCAAAGGAGAGGTTAAGAGGTTTATTAGAAAAAATAAAAAAATAGATCATTTGACCATTTTAAATAGCTTGAAGATAGACTACGACACACTAATGCGCATATTGGATGAATTAAAGAGTAAGGGTAATCTGAAATAACTACTTGAGATGTTCTAGCAATGTTTTCTGATTTTCTTCATCAACATCATTATATGCATTATCCAGTATTTTTCGTATTCTTTGGGCACGTGCAGTGCCAAATCCAGGAATTTTGGCCAATTCAGCAGCTGAAGCATTTAATGCTCTTTTTGGAGTGTTAAATTCCTTTAACATTTTCACAGCAAACATACCACCAACTCCAGGCAATGAAGAAAGAACAGATAGTTGTTGTATTTGTTCCGAGGTCTGCTTTCTGATTTTTCGTAAAAGTGGTCCATATGAATATTTTCTAGATAACTTGTTGGCAATTGCGATGAGAAAGCTCGTGGTATGTTCTATATTTGGTGTATGAACTAAAGGTATCTTGAAATCCAAAACAACTGTGATTAATGAATCATAAACTAGTTGAATTTTTTGATCATAGCTACGGAAAGATTTTTCAGATTCAGTTTTCAGATCCTCTATTATATCCCCTTCAACAATTAATAGAGGTGATGAGAAATGTTTTACGAGTTGCGAACACTGAATGAATAATCTTCCATCATAAAAGGAACTTAAAAGATCGGATATTGTTTTTCTTTCAATCGCTACATTATTAAAAACGATATAGTCACCAACCTTCAAAGTAGCAAAATCTACAAAAACACCTGATTGCCTGAGCAATTCTGGAATGCCACTGTTTCTTTCTCTTTTATCGACTACTATTCTCAAATTGCATCTACCAAGAAAATATTGTACCAAAGTTTTAAAAATATTGATGTTAAATTAGAGCCTCTAGTGGGACTCGAACCCACGACCTAAGGTTTACGAAACCTTCGCTCTACCAACTGAGCTATAGAGGCATATGTCATGGATACATTTGCAATCATACAACCAATTAAACTATTTTCTAATTCAATGATATATTTACTACAAATGATTATCGAATTCATCTCGACTTGGTTATAAAACAAGATTAAATAGTTGAAAATTCAAGTTTTTCTAAAGTGAAAATTTCAATTTCTGGTATTAGAGGCATCTTTAATCAAGACCTTAATTTAAATAATATCATAAATTTTTCCAGATTGTTTGCCTCTTTTATTATTAATAATTCCATTAATTCTGAAAAGAAATGTTTAGTGGCAAGAGATACCAGACCTTCAAGTGATATAATTCTTCGGACAGTATTAGCGGCCATTATGGAAAAAGGGATCGATGTCTTTGATTTAGGTGTAGCTCCAACACCCTTTGTATTTCGTGAATCAATTAAATATGGTAACGCTATAATAGTAACAGCTTCACATAATCCTTTAGAGTGGAACGGTTTAAAATTTGTAATTAATGGAAGAGGAATCTTCGAAGAGGAACTTGATTCAATTCAACAACAAGATGCTACATCTAGTACAGGATTTGGGAAATCATATCACATAAATTCAAAGTATATACTTGATATTCTTGAATTTATGAGAAAGAATAGATATCTTGATGACGGTAGAAAAAGAACAAATACAGTTGGCTTAGATCCCGGAGGAGGAGCTATATCTTCATTTATTCCAAAACTATACGATTCATTGAATCAGGATTTCTTGTCAGTAAATGACATTGCTGGTATTTCGTCAAGATCCCCTGATCCCACGACTGATGATCTTTTTGAATTGAGGAAGCTTGTTTTATCCAAAAAGTTAGATTTAGGTTTTGCATTTGACATGGATGCTGACAGGCTTGTGGTCGTAGATAGAAATGGGAACAAACTCTCAACAGATCTCACACTTTTGTTATGTATTGCAAGTACATTGTATCACGGAGCAAAAAAATTTGTAGTCAGCATAGATACAAGTAATGCTATTGGACATATGGTTACTGATCATGGCGGAACTTTGAACTATTCAAAAGTTGGAGAAGCTAATGTAGTGAAACAATTGCTCAACTTGCAAGCAGATGCGGGCGGTGAGGGAAGTAGTGCAGGATTCATCATGCCAAAATTTAATATGTGTAGAGATGGCATATTAGCCAGCGTAATCATTTCCTCATTAAATGAAGATCTCTATAACGATTGTATAGAAATTGCTTCAAATTACTCAACAATTAGATCAAAAGTTCCAATAGAATCAAATTTTCAGAAAGCAGTCATTGAAAAATTCGAGGAAAAATATAAGGCAAAATCTTTTCAGATAATAAAAATGGATGGTACGAAAATATTAATCGATGATAAATCTTGGATCCTGATTAGATCTTCTAATACAGAACATGCAGTTAGAATTTCAGTGGAATCATCTCCAGATAATGCATTATCTATTTTTAACGACGCTAAGGAAAAGGTACAATCTATTTATGAAGAGATTAAATGAAAGAGAAATCATAGATCTCTTTACTTCTTATATTAACGATCCCTTACTAGATAAGGTAAAGGGAGATGACGTAGTAATTGTGCCACTCAAATATGACATGATAAAGAGAATGAACAAAACAGGCAGGATGAACATTGTGTTAAAGAGTGATATGTTAATTGAAAGTACAGATGTACCTGGAATTATGGAACCTTGGCAAATAGCAAGAAAGAGTATAATAGCATGCATAAGTGACTTTGCTGCCAAAGGTATAAGGCCATACGCATGTCTTATTTCCATAGGGATACCGAGAAGATATTCAAAAAAAAATATTATTTCTCTTGCAACTGGATTTACACTAGCATCAAAGGAGTATAAAGTACACATCTTGGGAGGAGATACCAATGAATCTAAAGAGTTGACGATTGATTGCAATATGATGGGAATTACAACTTTACCAGATAGCATAATTCCCAGTAGAAAGGGTGCAAAGGTTGGAGATTTGATAGTAACATCTGGAAAATTTGGATATACCTCTTCAGGATTGAAAATTATCCTATCACATTTGAGTGCTGAAAAAAAATTTAGAACAAAATCAACATCATCAGTAACATTCCCCAAACCGCAAGTGGAATTTGGATTTGAACTTGCAA
>JAATVN010000127.1 GCA_014523595.1 Nitrososphaerales archaeon TH5888
TGTTGTTTCAATATTTGAATTTTTATATTCTTAGAGACCATCAAATCAACACAAAGTATATTATTTGAATAAATTTTATAAAGTAATGCATGAGCAGCAAGGTTGCTATTGTTTGTATTACTAAAAATGGAATCAATATATCAAAAAGAATAAAAGAAAAAATTCCATCAGCATCTATTTATGCCCTATCAAAACATAAGGATTCTTCTGATGGGATTATCTGGTTTGAAAAAAATACAAAAATCATGATTGAAGAGATTTTCAAAGAGTACGATAGTATTATTTGCATTTTTTCATTGGGTGCAGTCATCCGTTTAATATCAAATCTTTTGGTAGACAAAAAGACAGACCCGGCCGTTATCGTTATAGATGATAAAGCAAACTTTGTCATAAGTGCGCTTTCAGGGCATCTGGGTGGTGCCAACTCTCTATCCAAACATATTGCAGATATCTTGAATTCAACAGCCGTAATCACCACAGCTGCTGACGTTAATGAAACAATAGCAGTAGATCTTTTAGGCAACGACTTTAAATGGCGTATCGAAAATTTTGAAAACGTTACTAAGGTTAGTGCACATATGGTAAATGAAGAAAAAATAGGGGTTTATCAAGATACCGGTGAAACAAAATGGTGGAATAAAGAATTACCAAAAAATGTAACAATTGTAGAAGATATTGATGAATTGAAATCAGATAATTTCAGGGCCGGTCTAATCATTTCTGATAGGATTATAACCGATCCACTTCTGATTGGTAAATCTGTAATTTATAGACCAAAGAGCCTTGTCGTAGGGCTGGGATTTCACTGGGATACGACTCAGAAGGACATAGAGGATGGTATAATGAAAGTGTTGAAGGAAAATGGTTTGTCTTTTCTTAGCATCAGAAATCTCTCGACCATAGATAGGGGTAAATCTCCTGCCTCATTGGGATCCTTTTCAGATAAACACGGAATCCCTTTAGAGTTTTTTGAGAAAGAGAAATTAAATAAGATCATGGTCCCAAATCCTTCAGACGTGGTAAAAAAATACGAAGGCACATCAAGCGTGTCAGAAGCCTCATCAATACTTAGCTCAGGTGGTGAGCTTATAATCACAAAGCAAAAGTTCCCTCCCAACCTCACAGTTGCAGTGTGTAGGATAAATTACCCCAAGGCCGGTATTTAGTATGAATAGGGCTCTGTTACTAATTGATAGAGGCAGCAGGGAACCTGAGGCCAAAGAGGAGCTTGCACAATTGTGCACTATGATTAAGGATGAAAGTGAATATGTCTATGTAGATCATTGTTTCCTTGAAGTTATACCACCATACATTGAGGAGGGGATTAACAGGTGCATTTCCAATAATGTGGATTCTATTACTGTCATGCCATATTTCCTGTATCCCGGGATGAAGCTGAAAGATTCTGTAAAAAAGACAGCTAGAATTTGTTACGATCGGAAGATAAAAGTAGTAATTACAAAACCCTTAAGCTATCATACTACACTTGATTCGCTCATAAAAGATAGAATTCTTTCCGCTAGAGAAAAATATAAGATAGTATTAGCAGATGACAAGTGTGACATACTTGTAATAGGTCATGGAAGCAGTGACAGTAGTGCTAGAACTGCTTTTGTACATACGGTTAATAAACTAAAGCCAGATTTTAGAAGCGTTACTTTTTGTTTTCTGGAATTGGATGAACCGCGGATAGCAAATGGAATAGAAAAAATTATTTCGAGCAATCCTAACACATTGATAATAGTTCCATATTTCCTACACAAGGGAGCGCACATAAAAAATGACGTTGTGAAAGATATCAATTCTGCTTTGGCAAACTATAATCTAGAGAATATCCAGGTGTATATTACGGAGCATTTTGGAGTAGACCACAAACTGGTAAAATTGGTACTTGAAAGGGCAAAAGAGGCAGAGGGGAAAGTTGGTCGAAAGTAATGATACAATGAAGAGGGCGATCAGGGCAAAGTCCAGGGATATGTCCGAGTCTTCGCTTGGTATAGAAGAAAATAGTATGAAAATCATTGAATTAGAGATAGGAACTCATAGTTACAGTGAGCTACAATGGAATGTTGTTAGACGTGTCATTCATGCTACTGCTGATTTTGACTTTGCAAAACCTGATAAGAATAGAATTATCTTTTCGACCAACGCCATCGAAAACGCTTTCAAGGCATTCAACAAAAAGCGCCACATTGTTGTCGATGTTGATATGGTACAGTCAGGTATAAACAAGAAATCTGTAGCAAAAATTGGGACCAGTCTAATATGCAACATATCAAATAAGGAGGTAATCGATTTATCTAAAAAAGAAAATAAGACTAGATCCACAATGGCAATGAGATACTCATCAAAAGAAATTGATGGTGGCATTGTTGTGATAGGAAATGCCCCAACCGCTTTATATGAGGTAATTAAGATGATAAATGAAAATATAGTAAAACCATTGCTTGTAATTGGGATACCTGTAGGCTTTATTTCAGCAGCTGAATCAAAATCTGAGTTATCAAGGATGAATGTGGACTTTATAACAAATATTGGAAGAAAGGGCGGAAGTTCTGCAGCTTCATCAATAATCAATGCCTTAATGCTCTTGTATATTAGTAACTTAAATTGATGAATATGAACGCTAGAGCAGCACACACTGCTGAACATGCATTCATAGGATCGCTGCAAAAAATAATAAACAAGACTTTGACTGTGAGAAAAGTGGAACATAAGGATTCATACAATATTGCGTTTATAAGAGCATCAGAAGTAGAATTGGATTTTGAAAACATAGCTTCTGCTGAGAAGGAGGTTAATCGACTAATATTGGAGGGAAGAAAAATACTACATCACTCATTTTCCTCACTAAATGAAGCCAAGAAGGTATTTCCTGGTTTGAGAGCCAATGAAACTAGGTTAGAAAATGCTGATACAATCACAGTTGTTGAAATAGAAAACCATGATCTCTCTGCGTGTTCAATGGAACATGTTAATAGTTTGTCCGAGTGTAAATTCCTTTTGGTAACTAATATGTCAATGAATGAATCTGATTATGAAATAAGATTTATGGTTGGCAAAAATGCTATGGATGAGGCAGTCAGAATAACTGAAAAAATTAATAATATTAGTAATCAAGTAGGAGCAAATTATAATACAGTAGAGGCGACTATTAAGAAGCTATACTATGAAAGAGAACAATATTACAACCGGTTAAAAAAATTGACAAATAAAATACTGGTTGATATTCCTGATCGGAATTTTGATAAACAGAATATTAATGTAATAACAGCAATTCTGGACGATATGGATTGGCGAATCATTCAA
>JAATVN010000128.1 GCA_014523595.1 Nitrososphaerales archaeon TH5888
CTTCCCTATTTGAAATTCCATCTATCTCGTCTAGAAAAAGGAGAAAGTTTTTTCCAGTAAGACTCGCATTTGAAAAGATAGGGAAAATAACCTGAGCAAGCAAGTTCTTATTACGAGTATCGCTTGCATTTAATTCAATCAAATCAATATCAAATTCGCGGCTTAATGCATGAACAAACGATGTTTTACCAACACCTGGCGGTCCTACAAGTAACAGAGGCTTTGATCCATCTGACCACTTTACTAACCATTCCACTACTTTCTTACGAGAATTTTCATTTCCAACAAATTCAGATATTTTGGGGCGGATCACAAATTAACACCTACATCTAAGTAATATTCTTAATGTCACTTGGAATTTTTGATACTTATTGAGAGATTCTTTTGGAAATACGGGAACAAGTCTCTACGTTTCATTTCATTAAACCAGTATTGATTATAATGACTCACTGTCAGGAATAGGAATTTCAAGAAAGGCTTTATTGTCAACTCATCTGGTAACATCTTCAATGCTATCTTTGCTTCATCCAGATAGATTTCGCTTTTATCTAATGTAAGTTCAAATGCCATTTCAACATTTTTTGTAACTATGGAATAGTATAATGGCCATGATGGAATCTTTATTCCTCCGTTTACTATCGCATCTTCCATTTCATTGCCACATCCGACACATTCAGCTGCCTTTGCCATACCCAAATGAAAGATATCATTGAGAGGAGGGAGATTTAGTGCCATGTTTCTACCCGCTGTTCCCATGACCGCTCGATATTTTTTGTAACAGCCAATCATATTCTCATCACTTATAGATTCAGGCTTCAATTTTAGCTTGGCATCAATATACTGTCCAATTCTTGCATCTTTAAATCCATCTTCAAAAGCCTTTAGTACTGCATCGCCTCCAATCGAGATCTTTTGTCGCGCTATCTCAAGGATATAGGGATTCATCAGCTTGTAATCATCTAGAAATTCGATATCTTCGTCTGCGTCCATTATCCTGTCCATTGGTTCACTAAGATCAATGGCAATTACATGCCCATCAACAATAGCGTTCCTTACCTCTTTAGGAATAGACTCTTTATAGAAATCTGAAGCACTGTCAATAAGAGCGTTGAGGACAGGAAAGGTCATTTTTACAAAGTTAGAATTCAGTATCCTCTGTACCCTATCAGCCAAGACGTCTGGATTTGAGAGCCTTTTCCGTACTGAACCAATCTTTGAGTCATCTAAGGATAAATCATTTGCTTTTATCTCGTCTACAAATTTTTTCATTGTTGCTTTTGGATTTGGATCTGAAATCAGTTTTTGATGCAAAGATAGTAGAAATCTTTTTGTAAATTCCGTAAATTCCTTTTCAGACTGGACCTTGTATTTATTATATTGTTTATACCCTTGTTCCTGTAATAATACCTGTTTTATTATTTTCTTACCTGAGTTAGTACTCAATAATGAAACCTTTGAAAAAATTTTATTTTCTTTAGCGCTCATTTACAATTCTTTCAGAATATTCCGTCGTTATTTAACTTTCAGCATAAATATATTACTTGGAAATTCAAAGGTTAAAAAAGTCGCGATTAATATTTAACAGAGCAGACGCCGCTACCTTGACGACATTGCAATTCTTTCTTGTTCATTCTTTTTCTTTACAGAATGACTTTCCATGGAATTTTTTGAGGCCGAAATGATCTCTTTTGCCAGAGCCTCTTCTATAGTCTTTGGATTTGAAAAAGTCGATTCCCTTACTCCTTCTGCGATAAATCTGAGTGCAAGATCAATACGTCTTAACGGTGCTACGTCAACAGAGACGTGATATACAACACCACCATAAACGATTCTTGTGGTGTCTTCGTTAGGCGCAGCATTTTCAATTGCCCTAATTAGCAGTTCCACGGGATTGTTGCCAGTTTCATGATAGATTAAGTCAAGTGCAGTTTTCACAGTTTTTATCATTCTGCCCTTTTTACCTCCCATTCTTCCAGTATTTTTTGCATATTTCTTGCCAAAGTGCATTAGTTTGTTTACCAGTCTTTCAATAATGTGGACTTCTGCTTTCTTTAATCGTTGATGTTCATGCCTTCCAAAGCTAATAGGAATTATTGCAGGATTTAATGCAATGACATTTTTCAAACCTGAATCCTGGATTTCAATATCATCTGTATTCCACTTGTTAAACAACAGCATGACACTTTCTTTTGTAACCATTCAAATCATCTCCTCGGTTTTTCTTTTCTCCCGTAGACCAGCTCTATAAGTGATACTCCATTTACTTTGAACACCTGCCATCTAACTCCAGGAATATCTCCCATAGCACCACCCATTGAACCTCCAATTCCTTCTAGTAAGACTTCGTCATGCTCATCTATATAATTTAGAGCACCATCTCGTGGAAGGAATGCCGTAATGGATTTTCCATTCTTGATTAATTGGACTCTAACACACTTTCTCACGGCAGAGTTTGGCTGCTTTGATTCAATTCCAACTTTTTCTAGAACAATTGCTCTTGCCTGTGGAGCTCCTTCTAAGGGGTTTGCTTTTTTGTCGAGCATCAACATTCGTCTCTTATAGTACTTGTTTGACCATCTCATCCTTTTTCTTTTTGATTTTAAGACTCTTCCAGAAAAAAGTCCTAAGGGTGATTTTGCCATTTACCGTCTAACCTCAATTATTCTGAGCATGATCTTCACTCACTATCATAACGTTTGAAATTTGAAAATATCTTTTTGCCAGCATTCTTGCCTTCTCGGCATTACGTCCCTCTTTACCCACTACTATGCCTTTCTTTTTTGAATCGACTACCACAACAGCTTGTTTTGAACCATCAAATCTATTATTAATCTTTATCTCGTTTATCATATCTGAGTTAAGGACATTCCCCAAAAAAGCAGAAGGATCTTCCGAGTATTCAACCAATTCAACTTTCTTTGTAACAATTCCTTGTAGCTGTCTTATTGTTGCTCCGCCTTTTCCAATTGCCAGGCCCATCTGACCTTTATTTACAATGAAAATTACCCTATCCATCTTCTCGTCAACAACGCAATCGCGTGCAACAGCACCAGTTATATTTTGAAATAAGGACATTAATCTTAATTCTCCGGAAGTTAGTTTGATTTTTTCAGTCAATTTAATCCTTCATCTACAATTAATTTGTATGACGAATTTGATATTTGGTTGTCCATTTTGCAGTCATTCATTTAATTCAATAATCTGAAAATTTCTTCAAAACAACAGCAATTTACCATTTGTATCATTTATTTCCAAATTCATTTAGTAACTCCTGAATTTCATTATCCTTGCCAATTTTGAGAGATATCGCACTGATTCTAAACGCCTTGTTACACAATCTGCCTAGTTGAACTGAATTACCATTATAGTGTAACGTTGGTACCTGTGCAGCTTTTGCTTCCTCCAAGATTTTTGATCTATCCATATCCATTAATGAGTCTGAAAGAACTATTAGTTTTGAGCCTTTAATAGAACCCATTACTTCCCTGGTTCCTATTTTGCATTTGTTAGAACTAATTGCTTCCTTGATTGTTTTTTCGAGATTTTTCATTTTCATCCTTCACCCTCATATATAGTTCGACCATACCCGTACCAATAGGTACAGTGGCACCTACTATAACGTTTTCTGTTACGCCTTTAAGGGACTCTACCTGTCCCTCCAAAGATGCTTTTGCTATAGTGGGTACAGTAATTTCAAAGGCAGCACGTGCCAGTACCGAAGTTTTGGTACCTGCAATTCCATGTCTACCAATTTGCTGCAAATGTCCTTTTGAAGTCATTAGATCAGCAACCAGCATTATATGTCTCATGTCAACTTCGAGTCCTTGCTCTTCCAACGTATTAGTTACTTCCTTAATTAGCGCATTTCTCGCAGCTTCTATTCCGAGAGTCTGCCAAACTTCATAAACATTATTTGTTGTAATTCTTGAAGTGTCGATACCATCTATTGCAATTATCTTGGACAGATTTGAACCAGCAGTTTGAATAACCCATTCTTCATCTTGTTTCACTATTGTTACTCTTTCGATATCCTGTACACCTTTGACTCTTGCGTTCAACAGTTTGTTCTTCATTGTCAGTAACGTTTGTGCATCGGGCTCGCCTGCAATAGAAATTTTTATAATTTTCTTTGCTTCCTGTAAAGTAACATCATATTTTTTCTTGGGGCCCTTTAGCACTTCCATAATGTCTTCTATTGAACAGCCTCGCTCAGATAATTTTGAATCAGAAATATGGAATGTCAGTATACCAGAATAATCAGTCTCGCTCCTTTCAATTAGATCAGCAACCTTAGTAAATATTATCTCTCTTGCTACGTTAAGAGCCTTTTCCCTTGAGACTCTATGTTCTTCGTCCAGATATACATCCATTGTAGGCGTAACAGGCTTCTTTCTTGCATCGACAAGTTCTATTAGCCTTGGAAGTCCCAACGTAACATTTCTTTCCTTAACTCCTGCAAAATGGAACGTTCGAAGTGTCATCTGAGTTCCTGGTTCACCAATTGATTGAGCAGTAACAACTCCCACAGCCTCTCCGGGTTCTACCATTGCTCTGTTGATTAGATCAATCGTTTTCTTTATAACTTTGTTAGCGCCATCTCTGCTTATTTTGCTTTGACTGAGAGATAGTAACAACTTTTCTCTAAGTTTTGGATTAAGAGTCTTTGAGTGTTTATTTACAATTTCTGAAATTTCCTTTTCGGTAGCTTTTTTGCCTTCATCGACCAGTAATTCTCCTTCTATCAATCTAGAAATATTTACAGCTTCACCATGATCACTTTTTGCTGGATCTATCCCGTCTTCTCCATAGACAAACTGGATTATGTTGCCATGTGGATCTCTGACAGTTTGATCATATTCTATCTTCATGTGTTCAAGTGCATTTATCAATCTTCTTTGCATGTATCCAGACTGTTGTGTCCTTACTGCAGTATCGACAAGTCCCTCTCTACCTCCCATGGCATGGAAGAAAAATTCTAGTGGACTCAAACCGTCTCTATAATTGGATTTTACAAAACCTTTAGAATCAGGATTAGCGTCGTTGGGTTTGAAATGAGGAAGTGATCTATCTCTATATCCTTTGGTGATTCTTCTGCCTCTAATTGACTGCTGGCCTAATGCAGCCGTCATCTGCCCAATATTTAGCGTTGAACCCCTTGCTCCGGTGGATGCCATAATGACACCTGAATTGTCATCTGGAAAAGCACGGTCTGCTGTTTTTCCTGCTCTGTCACGTGCTCTTGAAAGTTCATTTACTACATAAAGTTCCAA
>JAATVN010000004.1 GCA_014523595.1 Nitrososphaerales archaeon TH5888
ACCATCAATTTCATACTTCCTCTTGGTTTAATCCACAAAGAGGAACGGGATTCCCTTCCTTTCTCTTTCAAGACAATCCATCCTATCCTGCTGGAAATGGCGGTGGACCCAAATATGCACCCGCAAAAGCCTGGTGGACGGATTGGTGGAATCGATCTGTGGTAGATACCAACGGTACTGATGGATGGACGCTACACGCTGAATTTTTGAAAAAAATAGTTGATACACTAGACAGCCATAAAAGTACATTAGGTTACGAAATTCTCAGCGAGCCCCAGGTTCACAGTGCCGATCAATGGGAAAAGATTGGAAAGTATAATACATTTATGGTTAATGAGTTGAGGAAACTTACGAGCAAGGTACTTGCTTACAGTATGAATATCCCTGTTGATTTAAAAAGCCCTATAAACTTGATACCAGAAAACCTAGCTAAAATGAAGCCACAAAACAGTACCAATATAGTTTTTAAAATAAGTATATACGGGTTACCAACAGAAGGCTCTTACCAGCAGGCCAGAATGAATACTTTTCTTAAAGCTTCTAATATCACAGGCGTACCACTATACATAGGCGAATGGAATAATGTCTTACGAGAGCAAACAATCAACGAAGAGGGAACATCAGTATTTGAGATAAATCCTTTTGAAAGTGACATAAATCAGCAGGAAACAGATCTATTTGTTAAAACCTTTAAGGATCTTGGTATTTGGGGACTAGCATACTGGAAATGGGACTTTGTTTTATTACAAACTCCAAACTTTAATTTGATTTCAGTAGGTGACAACGGAGATATAACTACCAATAAATATTTTAGACAACTGAAGATTGCATTAGAGACTAATTATCAAAATCAAACTAACCAATAAGACAATGATATAAGTATAATATATGATTGATTTCTATATGATAATAAAAAATACTGATCCATATAAATTAAAAAAATGCATAAGTTGTAAAAAAGATATTGAGATGCAAGAAAAATATTTTACATATCCACTATCGTTGCAATGTATATGTTTAAACTGTTCTCTAAAGCAAATTCCCAAAATAATCGAAGCTCTGGAAACAGATTTGGAGAAAACTAAAGGATTACTAAAGACCGATAAGAATATCGTTGAATAATATATACAAATGCTGTTAGATTCTAGATTTAATCCTGAAATTAGTATCAATAGTGGGCAGATGTTTTTATGGGAAAAATATGAAAATTCATGGTATGGGACTTATGGAAATTATGTTCTGAAATTTACAATCACGAATAATGAAGTAGAATTTTGTTCGAGTCCAAGGTTTGATAATTGGGAACATTTCATTTTTCGATTAGATGATAACATTCAAGACATTTTTGCTAACTTTTCCAAAGATGCAATTTTACCTAACCTACTAAAAAAATATAGGGGCTTGCGCTTGATACGTCAAGATCCATATCAATGTATGATTTCTTTTGCCTGTTCGAGTAATACAAATATTTCAATGATACGAATGATGTTAAAAAATTTATCCATGAAATTTGGTATTAAAAAGGAGATTGATAATCAAATATTCTTTACGTTCCCTACAATGAAAAATCTATACAAAGCATCTATCAACGAATTATGTTCCTGTAGCGTTGGATATAGAGCAAGAGCTATAAAGTCAATCGCGGAAAAAATCGTTACAGGAGTTTTAACAATTGATGAATTATATCGCTCTAAATATAATGAAGCTAGAAAAATACTGACTAGTATTTATGGGATTGGAAATAAAATTGCCGACTGCATATTGTTATTTTCTCTTGAAAAGACCGAAGCATTTCCAATTGATGTATGGATGGGCCGCGCAATATTCATGTACTACAAGAGACTAATTGACAACAGAAATGTGACTTTTATGAATGCAAATAAAAAACTAAGTGATAATCAATACTCAATCTTGTCAGACATAATGAGAGACCATTTTGGTAAATATGGTGGTTATGCACAGCAGTATCTCTTTTATCACATACGAAATGTCAAAATGAAAAAATGGTAATGATCATTTTTAGTTTGTATGTATGAATAGATCATTTATCCAAATTCAATCTTCCATAGAGAAGATAAATTACTTTCATTAATTTTTTTTGAAAATTGTGAGTTTTCAAAACATGCAAATCCGAATTCATCCATTACCTGTTCAAAAACATATTTGGCTTGGTCCTTTTGTTGGCAATGAATTAGTACATCCCTAATCGTATCAGTATATTCTAAATTCTTGGTATAAACATACCATAGGTTGTGTGCTCCCCGTAAATCAAACAGGTATTCATATATCTCGTTTGACATCTTGGTATAATATTTATTCATAATCTGATAGTTTACATCTATCCAAGACGGAGTCCTCCACCATGCTATCCTACGAAATCCAAACTCCTCAAATTCTGCTCCCAGGCTAATTCCCTGATCAAGGGTCGTTATGATAACGTCTGTACTATTAGCTACAGCTTTTCTAAAGTCAACTCCGGGATCCATCCATCCTACAAATACTAGATCGTATTTTTCATTCAGATCTAATGATACATCTTTAATGTGAATATAGTCAGGCTTTACCCTGTTAAATTCATAGAAAATACCACCGTCCTTTTCTATACCAATAGCATCTGGTATAAATTGTCGAATTTTATCCAAGAAATCTCCATATCCACATCCTACATCCAAATACTTTGGTTTTGGAGAAATTGATTTAGCTATTGCAACAACGCGCAATACATCAATTTTTCTATAGCCAAAATAAGTTCCGCAAATATATGGAAATATAAAACGTTCGTGTAGAGGAGAAACGGAAAAATTTCTAAATTTTTTCAGCTCATTATACGCTTCGTATAGTTTTTTAGTGCTGTAGGTCTTTGTATTGTATATCATTTATTCGAAGGATACCTCCCATAAAGCTTTTTTTGCAGAGGTTAACAATGGAAGTTCCTCATTATAATGGAATCCACATTCATCTAATATCTGTTCAAAATTATATTTTTCAACATCCAAAGGAAGTTGGCTTTCTTTCTTCATCCATAGCTTCAGGGCCTCATTCAATATTGAAGTCAAATTTCCTTTTGTATAAACATACCACATCGTATGCGCAGAACGTAGTTCAAGTAATTGTTTTTTTATCTCATCTGTCATTGGAGTATAATATTTATTCATAATCTGATAGTTTACATCTATCCAAGACGGAGTCCTCCACCATGCTATCCTATGAAATCCAAACTCCTCATATTCACATCCTCCATTTATCCCACATTGACCTCCTGTGTCAAAATTAGTAATAATACAATCTGTAGACTTTGATACAGCTTTTCTAAAGTCAACTCCGGGATCCATCCATCCCACAAATACTAGATCGTATTTTTCATTCAGATCTAATGATACATCTTTAATGTGAATATAGTCAGGCT
>JAATVN010000129.1 GCA_014523595.1 Nitrososphaerales archaeon TH5888
TAAAGCATTAAGGGATATATGTAAAAATGGTCCAATTACATATTCTAGAAAGGTATTCATAAACTTGATCAACCTCTGCAGGGATACGTGTTCTTACTGCACATACAAACAAGAGTTATCGGATCTTGATTTGTCAATGATTACAAAGGATCAGGCTTTACACATAGCAAGTCTAGGTAAGTGTCTAAAGTGTACCGAGGCATTAATCGTCACTGGAGAAAGGCCCGAACAAAAATATCCAGAATACAGAGAATGGTTAAAAAAATATGATTGTTCAACTACTGCGGAATATGTAGACCAGATAAGTAAATTAATTTTGGAAGAAACAGGACTGTTACCACATACTAATGCTGGTACATTAAACTATGATGAATTATCACTCCTTAAAAAATCAAATGTAAGCCTTGGATGTATGTTGGAAACATCTAGTGAACGACTCACGGGTAAGAACATGCCACATGAATTTGCTCCCAGTAAAAATCCAAGAGCTAGAATTCGAGTTCTTGAAAATGCAGGTAAATTAAAAATTCCTATTACAACAGGGTTACTAATTGGAATTGGGGAAACGCTAGAAGAAATAGTTGACTCATTAATTGTAATTAGGGAAATTAATCAAAAATATGGAAATATCCAAGAGGTAATAATGCAAAACCACGTTCCGAAAGATAATACCAAAATGAAGAGCTTTTTGCCACCAACACATGATTTATTTTTACTCACTGTTTCCTTAGCAAGGATTATTATGCCACATATGAACATTCAGGTCCCGCCTAACCTTAGTCCTAATCATTATCCGACCTATATTGAAGCAGGAATTAATGATTGGGGTGGGATATCTCCCTTAACAATTGATTTCGTAAATCCAGAGTCGCCATGGCCCGATATTAAAGAAGTTAAACAGGTAACCAATATGGCAGGCTATAACTTTAGAGGAAGACTTGCAATTTATCCGGAATTTCTCTTGAACAAAAGAGAGTTTATCCCAAAGAATCTTTGGAACTATATTACCCCACTATCCGATAGTTCTGGATTGGTGAAGGAGGAATTAAGTTGATGCTTGAGTCTATGTTGAAAGAGATAGATCCGATTGTTTCAGATATATTAAATCAGTCACTTGATTCTAAGAATATCTCCATAGAACAAGCTCTTGAATTGTTTCACACAAAGGGGACCGAAATGATCATGACTACAATGGTGGCTGACATGTTAAGGAGAACAAAAGTAGGCGATAAAGTAACTTATGTTATCAACAGGAATATCAACTTTACAAATGTTTGTATCAAAAGATGCGGCTTTTGTGCGTACAGTAGAGATTTTAGAAATGATGAAGGTTATTTTCTCCCGATATCAGAGGTCGTGAGGAGAGCGGAGGAAGCATCGAACCTAGGCGCAACTGAAATTTGTATCCAGGCAGGATTACCACCGCAGATGGATGGTTTATTGTATGTCGATATTTGCAAGGCGATAAAAAAGGAATTACCCGATATACACATTCATGCTTTTTCGCCTGAAGAAGTTATGTATGGGTGCAGCAGATCAGGACTTTCTGTCAAGGAATACTTGAGTATGTTGAAAGAAGCGGGATTAGGTAGCTTACCAGGGACAGCTGCAGAGATTCTGGATCAGGATTTAAGGGATCTGATATCGCCTGGTAGAATCTCGGTAGCTGATTGGATTAATGTTATTACAACAGCACATGGACTAAAAATTCCTACGACATCCACAATAATGTATGGTCATGTAGAAACAACTGAACATAAGGCTAAACATTTAGAATTGATAAGATCGATTCAGAAACAGACAGGAGGGTTTACTGAATTTGTACCCCTGAGTTTTGTTCATAAAGAAGCTCCAATGTATAATCATAATCTAGTCAATGGTATTTCACCAGGTCCTACAGGTCAAGATGTGATAAAGATGCATGCTGTTTCGAGAATCATGCTAAATAATTTCATAGACAATATTCAAGTTTCATGGGTCAAGGAAGGTGCGAAAATGTCTCAACTACTTCTTGACGCTGGGGTAAATGATTTTGGTGGGACTTTGATTAATGAAAGCATTTCCACCTCAGCAGGATCCGAATTTGGACAGCTAATGAAACCTAAGGAAATAAGGTCATTGATAGTGTCTGCAGGTAGAGTACCTGCTCAGAGAAATTCGGTGTATGGAATCATTAAAGTATTTGATGAAAATAATAAAGAAAAAGAATCGTTGCTAGATGAGGCAGAAGCATCAAAGTTTGGTTCTTATCATGAATTGATAAAACTGGATAAATTCAGATACAATCATAAAAAATGAAGATATGATTTTGTAGGTCAGCACTTTAGCCATGACAAATGACAGATATTCTAATTTTTGTTTTGTAACGAATCAGGCATGTCTAATTGATTTTGTTTATTGTCATACATTTCATAAAGATAATACAGTCAAGACAATTAACATATGGAAAAATTTGATAGTAACAAGTTGATAGTCAAAGAAAAAGAATCATTACATTAGTTTACTGATAATAATTATATTCCAATTCGATACTTGTACTTCTTTCACTACATTTAAGAATCTCATACTTACACATTAGGAACATTTGATAAACCTTGGGATATTAATTTCTGGAAGAGGTAGTAACATGGAATCAATCTTAAATTTCTTGAAAGAAAATGCGATTGCAGATGTTTGTCCTAAAATAGTAATCTCCAGTAAACCAGAAGTAGAAGGTCTCAAAAAGGCTACAAAGTTTGGAATTCCCACAAAGGTTGTTTCAAATAATTTAAAAGGCTGGAATTATGACAAGGAAATAGTAAATGTATTACAAAAATACGAGGTAAATCCAGAAAATGGGCTTGTATGTTTGGCTGGTTATATGCGACTACTAAGTCCGGAATTTGTAAGAACATACAAAATGCGCATCATGAATATACATCCATCACTTTTGCCATCATTCCCCGGGCTTAATTCGCAAAAAAAAGCGCTAGATTATGGAGTAAAAGTAACTGGATGCTCTGTCCATTTTGTTGACGAGGGATTAGATTCAGGACCTATTATCGCGCAGAAACATGTGATAGTATCGGACAATGATACATATGAAACATTATCAGACAGGATCCTTGAACAAGAGCATATTCTATATCCTTATTGTGTAAAGCTTTTTTCTGAAAGGAGGTTACTTGTTGAAGGTAGAAAAGTAGTCATTACTTAGCAGTGAAAGAAAAAATAATCTGGTCGATATAGTAAAGCAAAAAAATGACGTTGTGATTTTTTAAAATATTTGGGCAAATTAATAGACGGAATGCTAGTGTCTCAACACATTAAACAGACGATCAGAAATGAAGTATCAGCTTTAGCAAATAAGGGAATTAAACCTTGTTTAGCTACCGTCTTAGTTGGCAATAATCAAGCATCTGCCACATATGTTAAAAATAAGCAAATCGCGGCAAGCAGTGTAGGAATATTAACAAGAGATTTCAAACTTCCGGAAAACATTTCTCAAGAAGAGCTCGTCAAGACAATAAATGAATTAAATCATGATGAGAATGTTCATGGAATACTGATCCAACTTCCACTACCAAACCAAATTGAAACATCTATTACCAATATGGTAAACCACGAGAAGGATGTGGATGGATTAACATCTTACAATTTAGGTCTTCTATTGGAGGGAACTCCGAAACTCGTACCATGTACTCCTTTAGGTATTCTCGAATTATTAGATTTTTACAACATCAATGTTAAGGGGATTGATGTGGCTATAATAAATAGAAGTAATTTAGTTGGAAAGCCACTAGGGATCTTATTAATGAATCGCGATGCAACTGTAACGTTTTTCCATTCAAAATCAAAAGGAATGGAAGATAAATTGAAAAACTTTGATTGTATCATTACGGCGGTTGGAGATCGTCAAAAATTTACTCTCACAAGCAATATGGTCAAGGATGGTGCTATAATATTTGACGTTGGAATTTCAAGAATAAATGGTAAAATTCAAGGAGATGTAGATTTTAAATCAGTTTCAGAAAGAGCATCATACATTACTCCTGTGCCTGGTGGAGTCGGTCCAATGACAGTTACAATGTTATTAAAAAATACGGTGCATGCAGCCAGTCTCATAAATAAGATTAGCAATCATTAGAACGATGAAATTAGACAATCAAGGACAGAAATCAATTTTGAGAAAAGAGATTCTTCACAAAAGAAACTCCTTGAGTCAATTTCAAATAGCCAGCATAAGTAAATTAATTCAAAAGAACCTCATAGAAAGTCCAGAATTTATTGAATCTAAATCTATTGGGATTTATCTACCCATTGGTTCAGAAGTACGAACAGCTGATGTTATCAGAAATGCACTGGAATCAAAAAAGACATTACTGTTACCTCGTGTGATAACTAATGATCTCCAATTTTACATCATAGAAAAAAAGGAATTTGATCAAGATTCGTTTGACATAAATAAATTTGGAGTTAAAGAACCAAAGGAAACAAATGGGAATTTAGATTTTATTGACTTGCTAATTGTTCCCGGAATTGCATTTGATTACTATGGATACAGAATTGGATATGGACATGGTTATTATGATAAATACATGACTAATGGAAAATTTTCAAAATCTATTGGTCTAGCATATGACCTTCAAGTAACAAAAAGTCCCATTCCAAAATCTGAATACGATAAAAAAATAGATGCTTTATTCACTGAGAGCGGATTTCATATATTTGATACCTTTTGATGCTATGTCCCTTCTAAAGTATTCTTCATTATCTCCCCAGTGAATTTTAGATACCGCTGAATATGATTTATTTTTAGCTCTCTCAAGGGTATCAGCCAGTGAGGTAACTGATAAGACCCTCCCACCATTTGTAATAATTTCCCCCATTGAATTTTTCTTGGTTCCTGCATGAAATACGTATGTATCAACATCAAATTTCGAATTTAATCCATGAATGACTTTCCCCGTTTGATACTTTCCAGGATAACCTCTTGAAGCCATGACTATACAAACTGAATGTCTATCCTTCCATCTAATGGGTGGCATTGAATCAAGCTTTTCATCCATAGTTGCTTCAAGATATTCCAAAAAACTAGAATCCATTCTTGACAATATAGATTGGCATTCGGGATCACCCATTCTCACATTAAATTCCAGTACGTATGGTTCATTTGAACCGCGTTCTATCATGATTCCTGCATATAGAAAACCTCTGAACTTAATTCCTCTATCATTTAACCCCTTAAGTGTAGGATTCATTATTTTCTCCATAATCTTGGTACTTATTTTTTCTGTAATGAGAGGCGTCGGACAATAGCTACCCATTCCCCCAGTATTAGGACCATTATCTTGGTCGAAGATACTCTTGTGATCTTGACTTGTTGCCAGTGGAACTATAGACTTTCCATCGCAAAGAACAATAAATGATGCCTCATCGCCATAAATTCTCTCTTCTATGAGAATCTTATTTCTGGAATTTCTGAATTCATTGTCATTGAAGATTTTCTGAATGGCTTGGAGAGCTGACTTTTCGCTATCGCAAACAAACACACCCTTACCGGCGGCGAGTCCATCGAGCTTAACAACTACATTTTTTGCGGAGGATTTGACATGATTTATAGCAGCATCGGCATCTGAAAAGATTGAAAAAGAAGCGGTTTGAATTCCCATGTCACGCATGAAAAGTTTTGCGAAAACTTTACTTGATTCTAATCTGGATGCGCTTTTACTAGGACCAAATATTGGTAATTGATTCTTTTCAAATAAATCAACAATGCCCAGTGAAAGGGGTTTTTCAGGACCCACTATTGTAAAGGAATTGTTCTCCTTTGCAAATTGACAAAGCTTCGTTAAATCGTTGGAATCTATTTCGATGTTATTATCTGTCCCTCCATTCCCTGGAGCAAAAAATACCTTTTTCTTTGTATCGTGCAAGAGCTTCCACCCAATGGAATGTTCTCTTCCTCCAGAACCGATAATCAAAATGGTATCATATTGATTCAATTCAGATCATGAATTTAGAATTCAAAATTCCACCCAACTCAAGCTAGATCGCCTGTTTCATTTCGAATCATGAGGTAATTATCATTTATCACTGATCTTACAAAATCATAATATTCTGAATCAGAAAAGCGAACAGTATCAACTTTTGAACTTATTTTTTCCTTAGCAAAACCTAAGTGATAACATAGACCCTGACCGGAAAGTGTCCTAAAATAGTAATCATTACATGAGCAATAATCCAAATCTAAATCAATCCAATATTCATGATGTTTTCCGACGATTGTCCAGATGATTTTTTTACTAGGTTCAAATAAATGACACTTCAGTGATGGGAATATTGATAATATGCACCTCTTACCTGAATATCTGTCATCTAGAATCCCGCTTTATAAATATGATTTCTCCCGATTCGATTGATTCTAACAAGAGTGGGTCTTCGATGCAGTGGCCTATGTGATTCATGTTAATCCCTTTAGTATCTTGCAACACGATACAAATGGAACCATTGGAAACCATGAATCCCAGATCTCCCCTCTTAAACGTTGATTTCTGTTTTTCTGCTCCTACAGTTACTCCGGTTTCTACATACCCTATTTTATGCTCCATAAAATGCAGTCTTCCGGAAATTGGCATTGTTTTAATAATAGTAGAAAAAGTGATGGGCGACAGATGACGTACAAGTTCCAATAGTATTTTCCCCTTGCCACCGGCCTCTAACAGAACATGAATCCTTGAGACGGAGTTTGGATAGCTCCAGGTCATATCTAGCTATAAATTAATTTCTATATCGCTATTAATTTGTTGATTTATTAGCAACATTTAATTATATATTCACTTTTTTTGCTTTTATTCTTGGTTTTAAGACGTTCTAGCGCTGAAAAAAATAAGGAAAAAAAACTTGTCAAAGTGAAAAAACAGCCCAAAGTAAAAAAAGATACAGGAACAAAGGGTAAGAATCCTCAAGAAAAAGAAAAGAAAAGTAAAAAAACCAAAATTGAGATACTGGAAACTGATGAAGAATCAAAAAGTGGCAGGCCGAAAGACGAAGTAGTAGTTTATCCAGAGATGAACTTTGAAGCTAGGGAAATAACCCCTCAAGATAGTCAGGTATTGATAGGTCCACCAACATTGACTCGATTTGAACGTGCGAGAATAATTGGTTCAAGATCGTTACAACTATCACTTGGTGCACCAATTTTAATTGATTCATCGAAAAAGTTTAATGATACAATATCAATTGCAATAGCAGAGTTGGATTTGAAAGTTCTTCCTATTTCCATAAGAAGAGTACTGCCTAACGGATTATATCAGGACATTCCGATTGACTGGTTAAAATAAGTAGAATAAATTAGGAAAAATAACCGTCCAAATTTTCGACGATCTACAACCCATTAGTATGAATCATGATCAAATCTGTGTAGGTAAAGTGTAGGTATTTGCTTGTCAATCAAGTTAGGAAAATTTAAATCTCGATATTTTACAACTCTATGAGGGTCAAAATTCCTACAATTCATGGTAATCACATAGGCCTTAATGCGATGATAATTTTAGAAGATGGTTCAACGTATCGAGGCACAGGTTTTGGCTATCCAAAGACAGTCGGCGGTGAATTTGTTTTTAATACGGGAATGGTAGGTTACACGGAGACTTTAACTGATCCATCGTATAGAGGGCAAATCTTGTGTTTGACTTATCCGCTTATTGGGAACTATGGAGTGCCGAGCAACTCCATTACTGATAGCTATGGATTGCCAAAATATTTTGAATCTGATAACATTCAAGTTTCTGGATTGATTGTTCACGAGCTGTCTACTGTAGCTAATCATAGAGAATGCCACAAGACTTTAGATCAATGGTTATATGATGAAAAAATACCAGGAATTAGCGGAATTGACACACGTGACTTAACCAAGAAAATTAGAATAAAAGGAGTAATGAAAGGTGCTCTCTCAATTTCGGAAAAACAAATAAACACAAAAGAACTATTGAATACTATCAAGAGGACCAAATATGATGGATTTAACTTCATGTCTCAGGTATCCGTTGACAAAACAGTTGAATATGGAGATCCAAAATTAGAACCGATAGTGTTGATTGATACGGGCACAAAATATAGCATTATTCGTAATATTTTACGGATGGGATATAGGGTTATTCGAGTTCCATGGGATATGTCGTTTAATAAGATTATTTCTTATAAACCCAAGGGTATTATAATAAGTAACGGTCCAGGGGATCCTAAAATGTGCAATAGTACAATAGATACCGTCAATAAATTGTTTGATTCAACATTACCAATATTAGGAATATGCTTAGGAAACCAAATTATCGCACTTGCTGCAGGGGGCGATACATACAAGTTGAAATTTGGACACAGAGGTCAAAATAAAGGATGTACTGAACTAAACACCAATCAAACCTTCATTACTACTCAGAATCATGGATATGGGGTAAAATCAAACACGCTTAATAAAACTGGATTCAAAGCTTGGTATATTAATTCTGATGACAATACTATTGAAGGCATCAAACATGAATCGAAACCTATAATAGCAGTACAGTTTCATCCAGAAGCGTCTCCCGGACCATATGATTGTTTGCACATATTCGACAGTTTTAAAGCTCTTGTTGAACAAAATGGATCTAACGAAAAGTCTATTCATAGTGATAGAGTAAATGGAGGGGGAAAATTTTCCAAAGAATGAAACCATAAAGAAAGCAATAGTATTGGGAAGCGGAGCAATAAAGATCGGAGAAGCGGGCGAAAGTCAGAAATTCTGACCGCCAATTTGACTATTCCGGTTCACAATGCCTCAAAGCTTTGTCCGAAGAAGGAGTTAAGACCGTACTCGTAAATCCCAATATAGCAACCATCCAAACAGATACTAGATTTGCGAATAAGGTATATTTGTTACCAGTAAACGGATATTACATAAACCAAATAATAGAGAAGGAACTTCCTGATTCAATAATGTTAGGTTTTGGTGGCCAGACCGCATTAAATTGTGGAGTATCATTACATGATGAAGGAATTCTAGATAAATATAAAATACAAGTATTGGGCACTCCTATAAATAGCATAAAGATTACTGAAGATAGACAACAATTTAAAACCGCAATGATAAAGAGTAACGTTCCTGTGCTAGAGAGTTCTCCAGCATATAATTTAAGAGAGGCACTGGATGTTGCAGATAAAATAGGGTATCCGGTGATAATCAGGGTTGCATACACTCTTGGCGGCAAAGGAGGAGGAGTTGCGCATAATGAATATGAACTGCAAGAGATTGTTCAGCGAGGACTTTCATTGAGTCTAGTAAATCAGGTATTAATTGAAAAATACATCGGAAGTTGGAAACAAATAGAATATGAAATGATGAGGGATTACGCTGGTAATAGCATCGCGATTTGCAATATGGAAAATGTTCTAGGAATGAGAGTTCATACAGGGGACAATATTGTTATCGCACCGTCACAGACAATCAATAATGAAGAATATCATAGATTACGTTCCGCTGCAATTAAAGCAGTAGAATATTGCGGCATTGTCGGAGAATGCAATATCCAATTTGGCTTGGATCCGCAAAGTGAATCATATTGCGCAATTGAAATAAATGCTAGACTCTCGAGATCATCGGCTCTAGCCAGCAAGGCAACTGGATATCCCTTGGCTTATATGGCAGCAAAAATGGGACTTGGTTACTCCCTCACAGAACTAGTAAATAGCATAACTAAGGCTACAACGGCTTGCTTTGAACCTTCATTAGATTATGTAGTCTTAAAAATGCCTAGATGGGACTTCAGGAAGTTTGAATTGGTTAACAGAAGGATTGGCACGAGTATGAAGTCAGTGGGGGAGGTTATGGCAATTGGGAGAACATTTGAAGAAGTCTTGCAAAAAGCAATCAGAATGACCGATACGGGAAAAATGGGCCTTGTTGGAAATGAACAAGATATGAAGGAAGAATTAGAATTAGTTGAACAAAAATTGTTGTATCCAAGTGATGAAATTTTATTTGATATTGTTAAGGCTATGCGATTGGGAATTCCCATATCCAGAATAAGTAAACTTTCAACAATAGATTCATGGTTCTTGGAAAAAATCAAAAATATTGTGGACATGTATGATAAATTGCATGGGGTCGATGTGTCTGATATTTCTGAGGGTTTATTGAGAGATGCAAAAAAGTACGGATTTTCAGATTTACAAATAGGAAAATGTTTGGGTATAAAAGAAATAAGTGCCAGAAAATTGAGGCAAAAACTTGGTATTAATCCAGTTGTAAAACAAGTAGATACGTTAGCTGCAGAATGGCCTGCAAAGACAAATTATCTGTATTTAACTTATGGAGGAGATAAAGATGATATTGTTTTTAGGAAAGAGAAAAATTCTGTAATGGTACTTGGGGCAGGACCATACAGAATCGGCAGTAGTGTAGAATTTGATTGGGGTACGGTCAACATGGTTTGGGGCCTAAAAAATAATGGCATAAAATCAGTATCAGTTATTAATTGCAATCCTGAAACGGTTTCTACTGACTATGATATCTCGGACAGACTATATTTTGAGGAATTATCATTAGAACGAATTTTAGATATATATGAAAAGGAACGTCCTAAGGGAATAGTTACATGTGTTGGAGGGCAGACCGCAAACAATCTTGTACCTAAATTAGGAGAACTAAATGTACGTATTATTGGTACTGATAGTATCCATACTGATATGGCAGAAAACAGAGAAAAGTTCAGTAGATTGCTAGATTCATTGAATATAAAGCAGCCTCCTTGGAATAAGTTTACGGATCTAAATGGAGCAAAAACATTTTCTCAAAATGTAGGATTCCCTGTTTTAGTAAGGCCATCTTATGTGTTAAGTGGGGCGGCGATGAAAGTAATATGGAATGACGAACAATTAGAGCGATACATCAATGAGGCTGCTCAAGTAAGCCCCGAGTATCCAATTGTGATTAGCAAATTCTTTCAGGATTCAGCCGAGGTTGAAGTAGACGCAGTATGTAATGGAAAGGATGTCATTATAGGCGCACTAATTGAGCACATTGATAACGCAGGTATTCATTCTGGAGATGCTATGATGTGTATACCTCCATGGAGATTGAACAGACAAACCATGAACACAATAGTAGATTATTCAAATATGATAGCTAGAAAATTGGAAGTGAAAGGTCCGCTTAATATCCAGTACTTGGTCAAGGATGATGAGGTATATGTTATCGAGGCAAATGTCAGAGCATCAAGGACTACCCCCTTTGTATCAAAAATAGTTGGAATTAATTTAATTTCGTTAGCCGCCAAAGCGATAACTAATGGTAAATTACCAGACGGTCTTAATGAACCTTGGTTAAAAATTAGTGGCTTTGGAATAAAAGTCCCACAGTTTTCATTTATGCAATTGGAAGGTTCAGACATAGTTTTGGGTGTTGAAATGCAGTCAACAGGAGAAGTTGCTTGTCATGGTAACAGTTTTTATGATGCTTTGTCAAAAGCCTATGAAGCAGCTGGATATAATTTACCACTGTCAGGATCGGCATTGATAACAATAGGAGGACAAAAAAACAAAGAAAAAATGCTTTCTCCGATCTCGCTCATAAACTCGATGAAATTTAATATTATGGCAACAGAACATACAGCTGAATTTATCAAGAACAACATCACTACAAATGTGCAGGAAGTACACAAGATTAGCGAGCCGACAAGAAAGCCAAATATTGCAGATCTCTTATATGACAAAAAAATAGATTTCATAATAAATATTCCATCTACATCTACCATCGAAAAGTACGTAGGTATGCTAGATGATGAGTATCAAATCAGAAGAAAAGCTGTAGAAATGGGAATTCCAGTACTTACCACAGTGGAGTCAGCAATTTCATTCATACATTGTTTAGAGTGGAGAAATAATAATAAACCGTCAATAAGCCCATTATCCAAGTATCATATTAACTAAAGTCAGGAGTTAAAGACTTCACTTAAGAGATTTTCATTACCAATAATGGTTCCATCAATTGATACAATCAGACACCTATCTATACTTTCCTTTCTTAGTATTTTTTTCAAAATAGGCGAATTAATTTTCCTATTTTTCACTCTGCCGTTACCATAAATATATTTATTAAATGAAGGTAACAATATAAGATCCAATGAACCTTTTGTGCTTGGAAATATAGATTCTTTTTTTACTTTTAAGAAAATCCAGATTTTTTGTCCATTCAAAACACTGTTTTCTCTGAAAAACGTCGGATGAATGTGTCCCATAACAATTTTATCAATATTGGACCTAAGCTCTGACGGAAACGTATGTCCGTGTGTTAGGAGAATATCACCCAGTACCATCCCTTTAACTCCAATCAGATGTACTTTCTCTGGTGTAATCAATCCTATCCTCGAATCATGATTTCCTGGAATCAAATAGACTTCGCAGATTTCAGACAACGAATGTAAAAAATTAGGGATCAAATTCCAATCTTCCTTTCCTACTTTATAGATATTGTTTTTTATATCGCCGAGTAATACAATAGAAGTTACTTTGTTTGAAATAACAATATCACTCAACTCTTTTTCAATTTCTTTTACAATATGATACCAATCAATAGCGATATCAGTATTTTGTAACCAGTACGTTTTACCAATATGCAAGTCACTGATTACAAGCACTCTGTTTGTTTTATTATCATTAAATACATCAATCAATAAAGCTGGTTTGTTCTCAATTATATTGATTTGACTCATGATATCTTATAAAGTTCTATCGCATATTAAAAACATTAGATTCTTTCAAAAATAAGACAAAATTTTTCACACTTCACAATCATATAGGAAGACAGAGTTTAGAAATAATTATCATCGAATAGAATAATACCATAAGAGTTAAGTCCCTCTATTCGTGAACAATATCATGAATTTTAATTTGCTGGTAACAACCTTTAGATACAGAGAAGGTGAAGCTTTTGATGAAGTATTGCAACTGTTAGACGTTCTAGGCGATAAGGATCCTTCAATTGAGATTTCGTCTGTTTCGGGGGTCATACTTGTAGATACTTGTCTTGATCCCTTTCAAGTTGTGGAAAATTGTAGGGAAATGGTTAGAAATGAACCATGGAAGTTCAGATATGTTCTCAGAATCATACCATTAGAAAAGAATTGTAAGGCAGAATTAACCGAGATCCATAGTGTTGTCAATCAGCTTTGTAGAAAAATGGAGGTACATGAGACCTTCATGATAATGATTGAAAAAAGACATTCTAAATTACATTCTAAGGACATTATTTCTACCGTGGCAAGCAAACTGGATATGAAAGTAAATTTAGATGATCCAAATTGGATAATACTAGTCCAAATAGTAAATAGAGTAGCGGGTATTTCGATTCTCAGACCCAATCAAATATTTAGTTCTGTAAAAGAAAAAATATCTTTACAGTAATATAAAAAAAATATCAACACGGTAACATTCATGCAATGTAATTTGAACAACTGAATATATGATATCAGGATTTTGAATACGACCAATTTCTCA
>JAATVN010000018.1 GCA_014523595.1 Nitrososphaerales archaeon TH5888
GACCCGAAGGAAAATTCCAGAAATAATCCTCTCGATACCTACAACAAACAAAATTACCGCAAGTATAAAAACTACAGCTACAAATGTGACCGCTGGGAATGCGAGTGCGTAAATAGAGAGAATAACAGTAATAATCCCAAGACCGATTTGTACTCCTCGAAGCCATCCAGGAGACTTATCCATTGACGATTTCATTGAATAGACACACCATCCAAGCTATTTAAAGTCTTGTAAATAAAACAAAAAAATGCTAAATTTTACAATTTTATAGCCCCATAAAATATATATTCTTACAACTAATTTAACACTTTTATCTCATCAGAACTAGGCTGAATTAGAAACCACAATTAAGAGCAAATAAATTTTTTTGTAACAGGCCGTTTCCACCTTTAGTAATCTATTGTAAAAATATATTGTGTGTCTATGAACTGGACAAGAGTATCTGGAATTTATTCTACTGGCTTTCTTGCATATAATCAGGTTCTAGTTATATGTTGGATGGTTTTTTGAATTACGTGCGGATTAAAGTAGGTTCAATTTGTCTGCATGAAAACCATTTGAAATCAACGTCTCCGCGGTACCACTTGTAAACCATACGTGGCGCTCCCCAGGCTCCAACTTCGTAGTCTTCGCCTTCACAAATTGCCTTTGGTCCCCATTCATAGGATCTAGTATCAATAACCTCATTTACCTTTATCCAGGTTTTGCCATCGCCACTAAAATTCATCCATTGTTCCAATTTTACTTTTGGATTGTTCATATCTCGAGATAGAATTTTGTGAATATACTTTATCCCAAACCAACCATGACCAGCCAAAATAATACGCGGAACTATGGCTTTAACACCGGCTGGGTCGTTATGATATTTGTTTGGGCTTTGTTTGGTGAATTTAACTGTTGATCTTATCATCGTAGAATTGCAATTTGTTTCACAGTCGTAGTTGAATTCCTCACAACAAAGATGATCGGCTTCATCATGGTGATTACAAGGACCCCTAAGGTAGATACCATCATTTTCTGTAGGCTTGTGGACATTAAAGAAACCTGTCAATTCAACATCATCAAGATCGCTTTTATCGTATGTATAGCCTCGGGCCATAGAGTCCTTAAAACTCATCTTGCAACCACCTATCGCATCCTCATAGTCAGGATCTACATTCAGGTTAAACTTGACTCTATGATTGTCGTCAGCTGTCCAGGAATCATCATCATTCTTTACTAATTTGTCATAAGTAGAACCACCGCCTCTTTCAAAATGCGAATCAAATGGTTCATCGTGATTCATATACCAAACAAAGCCCTTTTGTTTAGTAGGATACAAAAAGGCCACACCATCAGGTCCAACTTTATTAAGCCGCTTGATTATTACAGCTTTACTAGCTGCAGTAACATTAGTGCCTACCATCTTTCCAAACGGAACTAATGGCAGTAACATAAATGCAGTGCCTGCAGTTCCCACCATTTTTAAGAAATCAAGACGTGAGAATGAACGCTCTCTTGGCATTTCACAAAATAATTCAGCTTTGGAATATATAAAACAAAGTGATACAAAAAAATTAATTCAAAATATTATCTGGATGTATTTACTTGGTGTCTGAAATCTTGGTTCGTATAAATTCTCTTAAATCACTAGCTTCCTCTTTATAAGCTCGGATCTTGTGAATTTGCCCGTCAGGACATTTTACCTCAACTGTTACTATGTTAACTTCTGCATCTGAACCAAGTACACTTGGATATATTTTTTCTATCTTACAGCCATTATTTAGCAGATCTTGTAGCTTCAACATAGATTCACTCAATGTCTATAGATGTTAATATCATGTATGTATTATTTAAAAAATTGAATATTGATATTTAGCGAAACGTGTTATAAATGCAGTCAATTACCGTGTTTGTTAAAGCAGCGGTTGCTGATGGGACAAGCATATCCGTAATAAAGGATTAAGGACAGTCTAATATTGAGAGTCCAAATGCAGGAATCAGAAACTGAGCTAACAAGAAGAGCTACTCATCCAATTAATCCTTTCATTCTTAATAGATGGTCACCAAGATCCATGACAGGGGAAGAGCTTAAGAACGAAGACATTATGTCGCTTTTTGAAGCTGCCCGATGGGCTCCTTCTTCGTTTAACAATCAACCTTGGAGATTTATTTATGCCAAGAGAAATACAGAACATTGGGACAGATTGTTTAACTTATTGGCTGAAGGTAACAAGACTTGGGCGAAAAATTCTGCGTTACTAGTTGTAGTAATATCTAGGAAAAACTTTGAATACAGTGAAAAGCCGGCAAGAACATATCAATTTGACGCAGGATCCGCCTGGGAGAATCTTGCATTAGAAGCATATTCTAGAGGTATTGTTGCTCATGGTATGCAGGGTTTTGATTATGAAAAAGCTAGAGTGGACTTGGGAATCCCTACTGATTTTGAAGTAATGGCAATGATCGCAATTGGCAAAAAAGGGACGAAGGAAATTCTTCCTCCCGAACTTCAAGAAAAGGAAAAACTCTCTGATAGAAAACCGCTGAAGGACATTATTATGGAAGGGATTTACCGAAAGTGATATAACTAAATTTGATTATTTTCCAGTCTTTTCTTTCCCTTATCCTATATTCGGATTTCTGAATCTTCAAATTCGTTATTTACCACAAAGCCGTCGCCATGTAAAATTTTAGCAATCCGATCTACTTCAGCTTGATCGAATAGTCCTATTTTTTTGCCAATTTCATATTTGTTGAAATAACTTTTTTGGCCCCTATCTGCAGTTTTTTCGAAAAGTTTCGAGAGAAACCTGTCAAAAGCCTCATTAGAATTGATTTTTCAAAAATTAGGGTTAGGAATAACGGAGTCCAGAATTTCGTCTTTCACCAAATGCGTTTTTACTCAAATTGTTTTCAGACCTATACACGAAGAATGTATCAAACACTTGCCATATCCAATATGCAGCCATAATTATCCAATTTTGTGGAAATGCGAATAAAAATGCTAAAGTAATAGACAATGCTAAGGCGCCTATTAGAATAGTCAATCCTCGCTTCTTATGATTAAGATAGATTTGACCGAGTCCTGGTAAAATGATGCTAAAGAAATAGGCATAGAACGGACTTTTCTCAGACATAGTCTCTATCGATTTCCATTAAATACTAGTCGTAGGAATTTGAATTGTACTGACTAATTCATGATAGCATTTACCACAAACCATCTTGCCTAGGAATTGATTCAGAGAGTAGGTCCTTTTTCTACAACTATCACATATCATTTCAGATTCCATGTGATAATATATTCATCATGACTTAAATCAGTTGCATACTACAATGTGTATGACTTCTGTAGAGATTTTGTTTCAATGAATACTTCATGATTAGATTTTTACTCAATTTAATGACAAATGAAAAAGTTACAATATAATCACTATTTTAGTAACTAGGCCTTCTTTTATCTCCTAAATTTGGATTGCTTGGAATTAATTCATCTAATTGCAAACTAGTACAAAAGATCACATAATTAGCAGTAGTAAATAGAAATATTAGGAATATTCCCTATGGACATAGCACCATCTCCATTGTTTGTTAGGTAAAGCCACCATTACAGGGTGATTGGTTTCTTTGTAGTGCTTTGTTGCATGAAGACCAACAGAAGAATCACAACAACCTACGTGACCACAAACTAAGCACATGCGCAGTGCGACCCAATCAGTTCCTTCTACTTGACATTCTTCACATCCAGATGTTTTTGGAACTTGGTTTTCCTTTGCACCAACAAAATGTTCACATCCATTTTCCCTACTCATATTAGTAAATGGAAGCATATGCTATAAAAGGAGTCAGTTCTTCTCCTAGCGACATCTAGGCGATAATATTAGAACCAAGGAGATTGATGTAACATTAGATTACTAGTATAAATCTATAAAAATTTAGAAACAGTATCTCGACACTTTCTGCGCGTGTAGTTTTATGGGCTTGTTGAGCTGTAATCGATAACGTCATAAATTGACAACTTGTGGGTTATTCTATCAAATCATCTCTTCATCAGTTGTTGATTCAATAAAAGCCAAATTCAATATTAAGTTTTATGCTAGTAATAGGCTAATCAATCAATGATCAAATATTTCACAAACAAAATTGGACTTTATCAAAAATTACGTTACTATTAACTAGATATTAATCATAAATAGGCGTCAAGTATCAAGTAGGTAGATAAATTGAAGTAGCATATTTTACGAAATACTCATGCTCCAGTGTTACCGGCATAACGAATAGTACGTTAAACAGGAACCTGAGTAAGACTACAATTACGATAATCACAATTATGACCAGTGCGATATAGACGAGTGTGTTTAAGACCATATCAGTCTAAGCGCATAAAAGTATAAATAACTGCAATATGGGCTATCGATCTTCATTTTACGATGTCAACTGATTTAAAGAATATTGTGCAATGATCGGGTGACATGGGCGACGAAAAAAAGAAAGAAACCTATGAAGAAAAAAGAGACGAATTTGGTAACGTTATTGAAAAGAAAAAGATAGAAGAAAAAGAAGAAGACGACTAAATTTTTTTTCGATCATAGTAACTGTATATCCAATTTTGCATAATTTTTTAAGTACTCACTCATATCACTTCGCAAAAATTCTGTTGTTACCCCCTTATGACACTCCTTGCATAAAGTTCTTAAATTATTATGATTATGAAGAAATTCGGTAATCATCTTAATCTTATTTTCAAGCGAATCAAACCTGTATCCTAATTTTTTATAAAGCGACTTTGGAATTATGTGATCGCATTCTAGTCTACGTGATCTTGCAAATTTTTTTCTATATGAATAGGGATATTTTTTTCTACAGATTTGACATGTGTAGTTATCTCGTTTGAAAATGTCAGAACGAACTCTGTCCCAGTAAAAATTATGGTAGTACCATTTCTCAAATTGTTTATTACATTCTCTCGAACAATATTTCCTAAATGGATATTTAATCAAATTTTGACATCCAGTATTTCTGCAAATGGTATTTCCCATGTTGTCAAATCTATCAAACTCTCTTATGTATAC
>JAATVN010000130.1 GCA_014523595.1 Nitrososphaerales archaeon TH5888
ACATGCTATAATAGCAGTAATACTTTTTACACATGTATTTCTTAATTTCACTTTTGATATAGGATATGGTATCGATTAAATTAAATGAATTTCTTAGCTTAGTTCAATAAAAATAAGCACAAATATTCTGGAGGTACAATGTTATAAGGACTTAAAGTAGAAATATTTTATCTTCAAATGTATTCAGAACTTTCAGTGTTTGCCCGGTTACCGACCAAAAACTGCCTTTCTGCCTAGGTTGCCTAGGTTGCCTAGGTTGTTCCAATTAATGTTTTTAGATATTATAATATTATATCTATTTTTGTGCTCATTTGTAGACGTATCGGTATAAAATAGGGTAACAAAAACAATAAATAGAAAATGGGCAAGAACCAAGGCAACCTAGGCAGATTTGGGTTAGAATTTCTAATCATTAAATTGTAATGCTATTTCAAATGAACATGTATGCAGTTTCGCGTCAATGAAAACGCACTTTTAAATGTGACATTAGGGTAGTTAAATTAGGATTAGCACGTAGTGAGTGTATTTATTCAATGAAATGTGAATTTTGTGATACAGATGAAAGTATACCTTTTAGATGCAATTATTGTAACAAAGTATTCTGTAATATGCACAGAATTCCAATAAACCACTCATGCGTTTCTATGAAAGAATATGTCGATAAAAAAAATATGATGTACGATTATACAAAGAATTCGAACTTGAAAAGGCCGATACTAAAAATAAAATTTTCTAAAATAGAGATACTTCATCTGTTAATTGCGACTATTTTAGTAACAGCCGTTGGGTTATCATTAAACAATTATAGACGTATTGCTTTGGAATTCTTAATTATATTTGTTAGTGCCTTCCTTGTACATGAATTGGCCCACAAGCTGTTAGCTCAGTTTTATGGGAGCTGGGCTGAGTTTCGTACAAACTCATATGGATTAATAGTAACTGCTTTTTCAGCCATCCCATTTATTCCATTCAAATTCATCGCTCCAGGAGCTGTCATGGTAGATTTATCCGATAGAAGTAAATTTGGAAGAGTTGCATTTGTTGGTCCCCTTACAAATCTTGTCATGGGTTTTATATTTCTGATGCTAACTTATCAATTTCCAGCTGTTGGTTACCTCTATACAGGAGCAATATTTAATTCATGGATTGCATTATTTAATTTATTACCATTCGGAAACCTTGATGGTCAGAAAATTTTTGGTTGGAATAAAATTGTATGGATACTTATGATTGTGGCTAGTATGGGATTATTTGTTATTAGTCAAAGTTAATAAAAAGTATTGATGATACTAGTTCCCAGTATCATCATCAGCGTCATTATTAATTGTTGGCGTTGTTCTCATCACTGGCGGCGTTGTTCTCATCACTGGCGGCGTTGTTCTCATCACTGGCGGCGTTGTTCTCATCACTGTTGGCGTCATTATTAGCTATCTGGTTCTTGAAATGGTTTGTATCTTCAGAGCAGCGCACTATTTCGTAGTCAATAAGATTACCTCCTATTTTTCCCGCTAGGTCTATACAATCTTGTGTTGCTTGATCAGCTCCTTGATAAGCTCCTGAATTTTGGAAATCATTCAAGGAAATCTCATCAGTGTCAATGTCCCCATTTTTTACATCATCTACTAGTTCGCTGAGACTGCCATACTGTTCAGGATTGTTGGTGTTACTACTTGAAGAATCGTCACTTTCATTGTCAGATGACGAGGTATTATCAGTACTGGTATCTGCACTGGACGTTGTTTGTGTATCATCAGTATTGGTATCTGCACTGGACGTTGTTTGTGTATCATCAGTATTGGTATCTGCACTGGACGTTGTTTGTGTATCACCTGAAGTTGTTGTAGCATCAGTTTCACTCAACATATTTTTACTCACAAATTCTTTGGCTTCAGCTTCAGTGAACTTTCCTGTATTCACAAGTTCATTAATCAAATTGTTTTCTGTGACATCATTGGAAGTTGATGTTTCAGAAGTTGATGTAGCATCGTCGGCAGTTGATGTTTCAGAAGTTGATGTAGCATCGTCGGCAGTTGATGCTTCAGAAGTTGATGTAGCATCGTCGGCAGTTGATGCTTCAGAAGTTGATGTAGCATCGTCGGCAGTTGATGCTTCAGAAGTTGATGTAGCATCGTC
>JAATVN010000131.1 GCA_014523595.1 Nitrososphaerales archaeon TH5888
CGATCTCCTCGTCATCCTTGGAAACATTATCATTTTGCTCAGCTTTCAAAATCATGTGCATTATCAATATTATCTCAATAATATACCTCCGATGGAGTAATTAATAATTATTTAGAAACAGTTTATGGCAATGATTCACAATTCAACGATCTGAAATTCTCGCATAATGATGTCCTTGTGTAAATCAAGAATTTGGAATTGGACGCAAGTACTTTGTATTATGATGACTGAGTGAAATATTGACCAACAATTTTCGAAGACTAAGCAACAAGTTTATAATAATTCTCTTACAAAACAATTTTGGAAATGATTGATACAATAGGTGGAGTAGTCATAATGGTCTCAGACCAAGCACGAGCAGTAAAATTTTATGCAGAAAAAGCTGGTTTTGATATTAGACTTAATGTTCCCTTTTTTGGTGGAAAATGGATTGAGGTTGCACCCAAAGATTCGGAATCGACTTTGAGTATTATGGAACCAAATCCACAACTGATGCCTCCTGAAGAGTTAGAAACTGCCAGGAAAAACATAGGAAGAAACACGGGAGTATGGTTCTATACCTCAGATATTCAATCAACGTATGAAGACCTTAAATCCAAAGGCGTTGATATTACAAAACCAGAAAAACAGGAATGGGGTGGCATAATGTCGCTTGTAAAGGATCTTGATGGTAATATATTCACTCTGTTATCATCTCCGGAGGGTTGATTTCGTTAACGTTCAGAATTTCATAGCAACAATTTGTCAGAAAAAGCAAACCGAATTGAGAATCCGAAATTCCGAAATATCTTTTTGATTTTGATTCTAGCTAATTTTCCGTTTTGAGATTTTTATTTATTTTGTATCACAATAACACTAATATTGTCATCACCGCCATTTGTATTTGCTTTATCAACCAAAGCATTACAGACACTCTGTGGACCCCTTGAAATGTTACCCCTTAATATAGACAATATTTCTTTGTCACTCAACATATTGGTAAGACCATCTGAACAAAGAATGATACAATCATTTATTTCGGTGTCGCAGTGCTGTAATTCAGGGAGCACTAATTCAGGGGTTCCCAAATAGCGTGTAACAATATGGCGTAGATTGTGTGTTCGAAGTTCATCCTTACTTATCATACCTTGTTTTACCATTTCCATTACTAAAGAATCATCAGTGGTTAGTTGAATTAGACTCTCTTCTTTTTTATACAAATAAGCCCTACTGTCTCCCAAATGAGTATAATAAAATACTTGATCAAGAAATATGGATATTACTACTGTTGTTCCCATATTCGCTAGATTAATATCCCTTTTTCTAAATAGAATAATCTCCTCATTCGCTTCTTGCAGAGCTTTGTGGACTATTTGTTGAAAATTCTTTTTTTGGCGGTCTGTATAAGTGGAGTATAGAATTTTTGCTATGGTGTTAACTGCAATGTTACTTGCCATCTCACCGCCTTCGTGTCCGCCCATCCCATCTGCTAAAACATATACACCTACTTTGTCATTTACATAAATAGAGTCTTCATTATTCTCTCGAAGGAGTCCTTTATCAGATTTATGACCTGAAACAAACAACATATTTAATTTAGTAAAAAATGATATTTAAATGAATAACACCTACAATTGTGATAATGGCGGAACTCTAACGGTATCAAAATTATTTATATAGGAAGATGGTTGTTCCTCTTGAAGGAGCATTACTATTCTTATTTTACTTACCTGTAACTAGAGAACAATTTGATATTTAGATGCCATAGAATTATTTATTATTTCTTATAACTCTTGATAAAAAATATTGGCAATTAATATACTTACTAGTATTTTAAAATGACATACGATACTAATAGCAGGTATCGTGATTTTAGTCGTACTTTATATTATATTCTCTGTCAAACTCGGGGTCTAATTTCTTCTTTTCTATGAACTTGCTATCATAGAATGTGCCAATTCCATATCTATAATCCATTCGCAATCTTGCATATCTTGAAGTTGCATCATTTTCTATTTTTTCAAACAAACCTCCGGGTTGATTCGGAGTTGAAGCCATAATTGTCCTGCAATTGCTTCTTCCTGCACAAGAGGAAGCTGCGTGCTCTAGCTCTTTCTGCTCTGAATGTTCCATAAAGTCTGCTTCATCTATAAACAAATATGCTGTATCATATGATTCAAAACCCGTAATATCCCATGGTTCCAATACTTTGATCCATGTTTTTTTTAACCATAAATCAGTAAATTTTGATTCTAGTCTAAGTAGAGGGAATCTCTTTTCAAATAGTTTCTTTAACATACCATCCACTTTATCATTAGATTTATCACCACTCCCTGAAACTATGTATATCGATTTATAATCTAACTCCGATGAATACAGGATTTTCCAAGCAAGATATCTAAGAATGAAGGTAGTAAGTCCAATTCCTCTTGCCTTCTTTATCCAAACATTCTGATTTCGTTCTATAGTATCAAAGATAATTGCCTGAAAATCAAACAAGGGATATCGTATGCCATCTTTACTGGGCAGAGATAATACATGATTGAAACAGCAACATCCATTTGTTTTCTCATACTGAACCCTGTGTAAGTAGGAGTCCCATATCCAAAACGGCGTATCCAAGAAGATAGATAGACTGTCTTTGCCTTGCGGAAAGACTGACGTTTCTAGACCTAGCATTTCTTTGTCTCCCAAGCCTGCTCTATTTGCGCTTATAATAGGAGTTCCTAAACAAAGTTAACTGAATGGTCTAGTCCTTTTATTTATTCAGTTGCCATGATAAAAAATTTGACCAGTGTTATAGGTTCTACTTCCTAATCTAGAGGTAATAATGTGCGAAGGTATTGGGTTCTGATGAATCTCGGTCCTTCGTAAATTGCCAATAAATTAGACCACCGTAGATAACCAAATCTCGGGCTAGCATTTCCATTCGTGATTGCAATTTTTTGTTTACAATCAGACCGTTTGAGTCTAGGTCCTCACGCTCGTTAATGGAAACACCATAGGGCAGACTCCAAGCATAGCACTGCCTTACTGCTGTCCTCATCTGATCCATCACAGTTAAACCCTTCTCGTGTGATGAGACTATATACCCAAACGTTTTTCCCGAAAATTCCTTCCAGAAAAAATCTAGAAAGTTTTTCATCGTCCCTGACATGGATCCATGATAATCAGGTGAAGCCAAGACAAATACATTGGCCCAATTCACATCGGATGTAATCTTTTTAACACTTTCATTTTCAAATCTAGTGCTGGGCCTATACATAGGCAGCTCAGTTTCTAATAGGTTCAACAGTCTTGCTTCAGTCTTATACTTCACAGAAATAATTTCAAGGACATTTTTCAGAGCATTAGTACTAAAGGAATTTTTTCTCATACTGCTCCCAATGCCCAGGACTTTCACTTTTTGTTCCGTAGGTTTTAATCCTAATGTGGAATATATAAAATATTTTTCAGTAGAGTGCTTGATTAAATAATATAACTATTAAGACACGTCATCTCATAATATTTAGTAATTTATGCCAATAGTCATACGACCTGATTCAGAATTCACAAATATGCTAAAAAGCAATTTAAGATCAAGATACGATGACAGAAAAAAAGATAGGATAGGTCTAGCCCCCATCCATGTTTCAGACATACTACCGAGTTCCTGTATAAGAAAGCAATACTATTCGCGAGTTTATCCGGACGAAGATCTCATCACTGATGAATCCATACATCATTTCGTTAGGGGAGAATCAAGTGAGTTTGCTATTACACATCTTGCAAAAATTGGTGTAGCACAAGCCGAGTTGCAAATGGATGAAATAGTTGCACATCCTGACATTATGGATAATACGGACGGAAGAATGGTAATAATTGAACTGAAGGATACAGTTGCCGGTAAGCGACTCGATATAAATGATTATACTTTTCGTTCCTATCTAAGACAACTGCTTTATTATCTGATTATGACAGGTATTGAAAAGGGCATCATTTCAATTAGATATAATATCAAGGAATTGAGATTGATAAAGAGGGACGATACTGGAGAGTATTACTTTAGACCAAACGATGCGAGGCCCCCTGGAATAGAAAGTTGGTCGGTAAACCTGCCCAAGGATGATATCACGAGAGAGATATTGCGAAATGAAATGGTGTTGAGAAGGAATATACTTGTAAGTGCATTAGAGAATCATGACGTGACAATCCTTCCTAGAGTGACCGAACCCTTAAAATCAAGTAAATGTCCAAATTGTCCTTTTTACAGTAGGTGCTACAATGAAATGGAGAATGAAAGGGCCCTGGATATCGCACAACAAACTGATATTCTTGATATCCGTGGCACGGTAGATTTTAGACCATTTTAGGAGTTGTGTAATCTAACCAAATGGCCCTTCAACTTAGTGAGATTTCTTCTCTAGAAATAATTTTGTATCTCTCAATCCAAAAAAATTGCAACATGAACTAACAAATTCAGGTGTTAAATATCAGCCTTCGTGCAATATTTCGCAATCCTTATTCACTTCGTCCTCATCCATGCTGGTATTTATCCATACTTCATCATTTCCATCCCCACAGTAAACAGTGTCTTTAGCGTTATCTGATTCGATTGTGTTCCTATTTGCAGTATAAATTTTGTCATCGTCTGCTCCAGCACTTATTTCATCAATCCCAGGACCCCCTACGATAAAGTCATTGCCCTGTCCTGCTATGATGGTATCAGGACCATTACCACCTTTAATGGTATCGTTACCTTCACCACCTATTACCTCGTCTGCTCCATAACCACCAGTAATATTATCATTTCCAGTACTTCCCACAACGGCATCTTTGTCCCCACCTCCGTGAAGAACATCGTTACCAGCCCCGCCTACAAGGGTATCACTGCCATTATATCCAATTATGTAATCATTGCCGAAGAGTCCCAGTATGTAGTCAGTACCCTGAAGTCCATTCATTTTATTAGAATTCTTATTGCCAACTAAAACATCTGTCCGTTCCGATCCTTTACAAGATTTATCGGTATTGTCGTTTCTACACATTATAGTTTCTGCTTTTGCCATATTATAGTATGATGATAAAAATAAAATGCTTACTAACACAAACAAAAGGAAAATTCTTATTGGATACTTGCCAGTCACTAGAAAGTCCTCAGAAAGCCGATTTTCATCTACCAAGTGGCTATATTCAATCTTAGCGACGAACAAGGTGTATTTTTCATTAATTGTGAATAAAAATACACATCTTGATTAAAACTGGGGCTGTAAGTAGCAGAAAATTGACAATTGAATAATACGTCGTATAACATAACAATTAGTTGTAACTTTCTATTACATTCAGCTGACCTAAATTTATTAATGATAATTTAGTCCAAATTCAAATAAATAGAGTGAGATACAAATATTCACTTGACCACGTATTTAACAGCTGTAGTTCTGATAATGTTAACTCTAACGCTGGTTTCAATCCATGGTATGATGGGAAGAATATATGCCATAGAACAGCCAAGCACAATGGAAGGCATTAATGAGGAAAAATGTGACAAGGTCGTTAACTGTAAAATTATATCAGAAAACGTACTTAAATATCCTGATAGAGTGGATCCGTTCGATAAGAACGAAGACATTTCCATGACAATGATGAATAATATCAATAATTCTCAGAAAATGGCAGAAAAATCATGTCAAAAATTGATGGACGTTGATATCGAAAAGATAAAGAACCAACAGATTGGTGGACAAACTCCAAATTTCTTAATCTGCTCACCTTAAATTATTTTTATAATTGCGGATACTTCGTGAAAACAAATGCGTATGTTAATTACCCAGGACGATAAGTCTATGTAATTTCTAACTGACATCGGATAAAACAGAGTTATTTTCAAGATTCCCTAATCGAGATAGTCAGAAATCCTTTTCTGTTTGTTGTTCTTGATAATTGAACTATTTTTTATCCACTCGTTTTTTGACAAGGAAGTCTTGGAAACTCCATATTTCAATGCTGAATCAAAACTTTCAAAGTTCCTTCCTTTCGATCTGAGACATTCTCTTAAACCCTCTCTAATCTGCCAGACACCGAGTGACACGAAATATTCAGGATGTATTTCTCTCAAAATTAACACCGATGCTTTTTTTCTTTTCTTGAAAAGATATTCGGCTGCCGCCAATCTTGCTGCAAAATATGCTCCTGCGATAGAAGGATAATGATCAATTTTTTTTCCTAATTCATAATCTGATCCTATATGTAATCTGCCGTTGGTATCGATCCAGGATTCAATCATTTCAAAATACCAAACGTCATCAGGAATGAATATTACAGAGTAATAATTATCCAAGTGATTAAAGTCAAAGACAAGGTAATTATCCAAAATTGCATTGTCCTTGATTCTGTTTAAGAGATACTGTGAAACTATATCATCTGCTGCTGTAATGCTCCACTTAGTGGGTACGAGTTTACGATTTTTCCTTCTACCTAACATGCCCATACTTAAAACTTTTGAGATGCGAGTCATGTCGATACTATGCTCATAGAGTTCAACAACTGCATCTGATGCATATGAATCATAATCGTAATATTTTTTTTCGATTTTTTGGTCTGCCGTTGAGGGATGAATCTTAATTTCACTCACAGGCGCTGAAAATATTGTGGGTATTTCTTCAGAATCATCTTTAGTCAAGGTCATTTCATTTAGATATTGAGATGGAATTTTTTCAAAAGTCATGGTGCTCTCGACAACTCTTTTTGACAA
>JAATVN010000132.1 GCA_014523595.1 Nitrososphaerales archaeon TH5888
ATTACCGGTTTTGCTCGGCTTTATTACAAATGAAATGAAAAGAGTAGAAAATCTAACGGTACGACTTTTGTTTTCTACGCCTTGCTCCAGATCCACCAAATTTCTTTGATTCTGTCTGTCTGGGGTCACCTGATAGCAAGTGTCTATCAAATTCTGTTATTCTTTTACGAATTTCGGTACGCACGCTTCTTGCAAATGGGTGATCTTTCGGATCTCTTCCGCCCTTTCCGGTACCTGTTAAGGCTCGACAAATAGCAACTGTACTTGCAAATGATTGTCCCATGAAACCGCCTCCGTGCACCTTGACACTAATATCCACCTTATCTCTGTAGTCACCAATTAATTTAAGGGGAACAAGTACCAATTCTCTTGCTACTTCGGAATTTAATAACTCAGCTGGTATATTGTTGATTCTAACTTTTCCAGTTCCTTTTGAAATTGTGGCCACAGCTCTACTTGATTTTCTTTGGCCAGGATAAAGATCTATTTTATTCATAAGTGTCCAACCCGTTCCAACCTATCTGTTTTGCCAATTCACCAAGTGTAATAAAATATGACGAGGGTTTTCTAATTTTGGAATCTTCAAATGTTTCAAGCTTTGTATTCTTGATTTCAGGTGGTATTGCGATATAAACTCTCAACCTCTTTAATGCTGTTATCCCACTAGATTTCCTTTTTGGTAACATACCTCTAACCATCTTTGTAAGGATTTTATCAGGTTTTCTTGGATGAAATGGACCATGTATGGGATTTGTAGCAGATGAAATTTCTAGATATTCTTTGTATATTTCAATAGTCTTGTACCTATTTCCTGAAATCATGCTTTTTTCTGCATTTACTACTCTGACATGATGTCCTTTGAGCAAAAGTTTTGAAATGTGTGAACACATTCTCCCAGCGATACAATCCTTTGCATCAATAGTCATAATCTGATTAGGTTTTTGTTTTTGCTCAGCGACTTGCTTAACCAATTAATCTTACCCCCTTACCATCTGGATATTTCTTTATCAAGCTTTCAAGAGCAAGTATTTTTCCACCCGCGTCAAGTACTTTTCTTGTAGCTGCTTCAGAAATACCAAAACACCATATTGTTAGCTTGTGACCTATTTCGCCAGAACCCAATAACTTACCGGGTACTATTACAACTTCTTTATCCTTAGTAACGTGAGCCAGTTGACCTATGTTAACTTGCCTTCTGTTAGATCTTGACCTGGAAAGCTCTTTTATTGCAGCTTTCCATATAGGAACTTTATTTTTCTTTAATGCATTTCTCAGAGTCCAAATCGTATTGTTCAAAGTATCAGGAAACATGAAATATTCTCGCTATCCTTAAACCCCAAATAAATCTATACCTAAATATTCTTTGGTACTGATAGAGACTGAATAGCACTATCAAATTCATTGATTTTTGATCCGAGTATTTTGGCTGCCTCTAGCACAATCTCTTCTGGTGTCAATGAGCCATTAGATTCTATTACAAGTATAGAATCTTCCTCCTTCTTGCTATCTTTTACAACTGCTACTGAGGTTGGTTGCCACTTTGCATGGTTTTTCCCCGTCCCTAACCTTGCATATGCCTCGAACTTTAATTTTTGACCTGGAGCTAATGATACTATTGGTATTTCATTATTTACAGGCTTTACAACTTCGTCCTCAGATACTAAATCTGCAGAAGTAATTACCTTGGTCTTATCTTGAGACTCTGTATCTAGAACTAAAAGTACTCTACACTTTGAACATCCAAGAGTGCTTTTACAATCACAAACATGTGGCATTACAAATCTTTCAAGATCTGTCCGTAATGGAATAAGCCCTAGTCTATGAGCGATAGCCTCATCATGCATAACAGATGAGTTTTCTAGTATTACTACGTCATCAATTGCAAAAGTAGGAACTTGGCTGATAGATAATCTTCTTAATGCATTGACATACTGCCTTGGAATATCATTAAATTCAATAACTATATGATTATTGTCTCTTTCAAGAATCTTAATCGCGTTCAAAGCGTCCACGAAATTTTATTGACGTACACTTAAAAATCTACCGAAAATAGCCATGTGCAACAAATTGCTTAAAATCAAAAGATTAATCCCCTGTAACACTACCATAATTGCTCTAATGAATAGCATGATTGATTTGGAATACTATGGAGTATCTCCCTATGAATTAGAAGCTATCTATAATACTTTATCTAAATTTTCTGGTGTATGTGAAAAAAAATTAGAAGATTCCGAATATCTAAGCCTGCTAAATATCGAGTTTCCGGTCCCTTATGATGATTATTTTTTCCAATCATTTGGTTTTGATAATTGGCAGAAGATAAAGTATATTTTTAAGGAAATGAAGCGTAGGAGAGGTAGAAAGGATTTCAAGATAATTTTATCATTTTCTGGAATATCAACAGACACAAATACAAGGCTGATCTTTTCGCTAACTAGCGATATTGGTCCTCAATTTGAATACGCACTTGAAAAATTAGGGCATATGGCAGACTCTGTTCACACACAAGTTAAAAACCTTGAAACAAACAGACAAGTTATGGCATATACATATGACGTAATCACTATGAAGTGGATATTATCTGATAAACTCTAATGACTGTAAAAATCGAGTCAAAATGCATATTATGTGTAAGAAAGGCGATTCAGGAAAAATATTGCGAATATCATTATGAGGCAGTGCGGTCCTTAAGTGATCATTATGAAGTTTGGAAAAGTCGTTACGGTGAAATTTCCTGGTATGATTATCTTTCTAGATTGCAAAAAATAAAGCTTACCGGTAAATGGGTCAAAGAAGTCATTGAAATAGAGTTAGAGAATATTAAAAAAAATGATAAAAAAATGAGATAATCCTTGTTTTTGATTACATTTCTCCCATGCCAGGAGGCATGCCGCCGCCACCTGGAGGGCCACCAGATTTGCTTGAAGCTATTACGTCATCTATTCTAAGGATCATAGATGCAACTTCTGTAGCTGATTTTATAATTTGCTCCTTGACACTAAGGGGTTCTACAATATCTAGTTTGGACATATCTACAATCTTTGCACTTCTTGCATCAATACCACTCCATTTGGATCCTTTTGCTTGTTTGGAACGTAGTTCTGTAAGCGTATCTATTGGATCCATTCCAGCATTCTCTGCTAAAGCAAGTGGAATAACTTCAAGGGATTCCGCAAATTTGTCTGCTGCTAATTGTTCTCTTCCAGACAATGTGGAAGACCATTCTCTCAGTTTTCCTGCAACAAAAGATTCTGGTGATCCACCGCCCGCAACTATCAAGGGCTTTTCCATGACATCTTTGGTTACCATTAGGGCATCATGTACTGAGCGTTCGGCCTCATCCACGACTCTCTGTGAACCTCCTCTAATAAGAATAGTAACAGCTTTTGGATGTTTACACCCTTCAATGAAAACCCATTTGTCGGTTTCAACCTTTCTTTCTTCTACGAGATCTGCTAAACCTAGATCTTTAGAGCCCAAGTCCTCAAGATTATTAACAGTTCGAGCACCTGTTGCTCTGGACAATTTGGTCATATCGCTTTCTTTGACCCTTCGAACGGCCAAAATGTTGGATTTGGCCAGGTAATGTTGAGCAACGTCATCAATACCCTTCTGACAAATAGCTACATTTGCACCTGACGAAATAATTCTGTCTACCATGTTTTTTAGCATCTTGTTCTCTTCTTCCAGAAACATTTTCATTTGATCTGGTGAACTAATGTTGATTTTGGCATCAAATTCAGTTTTCTCGATTTCTAAAGCAGAATTGATAAGAGTAATTTTTGCCTTTTCAACTCTTTTTGGCATTCCTCCGTGAACAACTTCCTTATCGAGTACGATTCCTTTAATTAGTTTAG
>JAATVN010000019.1 GCA_014523595.1 Nitrososphaerales archaeon TH5888
GGCCGTCTATGGTCCGAGAGAAGTTCATCCAAAACATATGGCATTATCTGACCGCTGCGTTGTAAGATGCAGATACCACATGTCTCCGTTTTCAACAGATACTCGCAAGAGTCCTGCGCCCTCTAGAAGGGAGACAGAAATATCTAAAGTTATTCGAGAAGCTCTAGAACCTGCTTTGATACTTGAGGATTATCCTCGTGCTGCAATTGATATTTTCATTGAAGTCTTGCAAGCAGACGGTGGTTCACGGTGTGCAGGCATTTCTGCTGCTTCTGTTGCTCTCGCAGACGCAGGAATAAATATGCGTGATATGGTTTCAGCCTGTGCTGCAGGAAAGGTAGATGATAAAATAGTGATTGATATTAATGATACTGAAGACAAAGAAGGGGGAGCTGACATGCCAGTAGCATATATGCCAAATCTAAAGAAAATAACACTTCTTCAGCTTGATGGAGAATTGAATCCAAATGAATTTAATACTTGTTTGGATGAAGCAATACGTGGTTGCTTGAAAGTATATGAAATACAGCGTTCCTCTTTAATAGAAAAGTACTTTGGCAATGAAAAGGGATTGAAAGAAGAATGAGTCTGTCAAAAAAATCTACAGTAATTGTGGAAAACCTCCGCAAAAAACAGATGCGAGAATCAATTTCGGCAGGGAAAAGACTAGACGAAAGAGGTTTAGATGAAATAAGACCGATTGAAATTGAATTAGACGTTATCAAAAAGGCAAGCGGATCGGCTTGGGTGAAGTTAGGTAACACAGAAGTTGTAGCAGGAGTAAAGGTGGAAACCGGTGAACCCTTTGAAGGATTGGAAAATAGTGGAGCTTTGATAATTACTGCTGAAGTACTGCCAATTGCATCACCACATGTAGAACCAGGTCCGCCTGATGAAGAAACAATTGAACTTGCTCGAGTGGTTGATAGAGGAGTGAGAGAATCTGAAATGTTAGATCTAAGCAAGTTAGTTTTGGTTCCCGGAAAAATTGTGTATACCATTTTTGTTGATTGTAGTATCATCAACGTAGATGGTAACCTTTTCGATGCGGCATCTTATGCTGTAGTATCAGCACTAGCGAGCTGTAAACTACCTGTTTTTGAAATTAAGGATGACAAAGTAGTAGAAACAGGAAGAACTCAAGAACCTCCTATAACTACTATGCCCGTATCTATTACTACTGTTAAAATCGGAGATTACCTGCTCTCAGATCCAAATACTGAGGAAGAAGCTTGTATGGATGCTAGACTTACAATTACTACAAATTCAAAAGGTTCAATTGTTGCAATGCAAAAGGGACTTAAAGGAAACTTTTCAGTAGATGAAGTTAAGAGTATTGCCGATAAAGCAAGAATCAAAGGAGAAGAAATAAGAGGTAAACTAAAGGGATTGATCAACGTTGGTTAGTAGGAGTAAGCACAAAATAACTCGTCTTAAAGGGTTAGGTGTAAAATACGGAGCTACTGTTAGAAAGCGATATGGAATGATTTACCGGCTTCTGAAAAAAAAGAGAAGATGTCCCAAATGCGGTTCAATAAAATTTGATAGGCAAGCACTAGGAATTTGGTACTGTTCAAAATGCAATTACAAAGTAGCTGCCGGTACATATGATGTAAACTTTGAAAGAACAAAGAGTAAATATTAGAATCAGAATCACCCTAGACAACCTCTCTCCCGAAATTTCTTCTAATATTGGAAATACTATCATCAGTGCACTAAAACCTGAAACTAGATTTCTAACCGGAGATGAAAAAATAAGAATTACCTCAAAGAATGGTGTAATTTCTCTTAATATCCGTGCAAATGATTTACAATCAATACGTGCAATTGTTAATACCTACATCAGATTGTTGAGTTTATCGTATATGTCTCTAAATTTATAAAACGCTATAGATTTATGATGGTAAAGTCAAGTAATAAGAAATGAGCGAACAAGAAATTCCACCATGGTTAAGAGAACAGCTAGCTAGACTACAACAACTACAGCAAAATTTGCAAGCTATTATGATACAAAAACAACAACTAGAAGCAGAATCTGTAGAGATTGAAAAGGCCACCGAGGAACTTAAGAAATCAGAGCAGGATGAAGCAGTCTACAAGAGTGTTGGTCCTCTATTGATTAAAACCAAAAAGGATGATACGCTAAAGGAGTTGGATGAAAAGAAAGATCTTGCTAACACTAGGTTGGTAGTTCTGGGTAAACAGGAGACAAGAGTAAAAGAAAATTTAAAGGAAGTTGAGAACAAGATAAATGAGATGATTCGTATGGGGCAAGGGCAAGGACAAGCAGGAAATTTGGGTACAAAGCCAAGCGCCTAATTATTACTTTTTGATCCTGGATAATTGTTTAATTTAAATTGAAGTAAGCTATTCTAACTTAGGGAACACAATTCAAGGTTTGAAGTTGTGATACCACTCATAATACTCTTTACAGAATAACTTTCGCAAGATATTTTTTACCTTATAATGCATATGACAATACAGTAATAATAGTTTACCTTAGTTGGTAAACAAATTAGTATGTAACGCTAAATTCAAATTCATTCCTGTTCCTTTGGTGGAATCGGAATTTCCCTCGTTGTTTTTCTCATTTCAATAAATGTTTCTGTCTTCTGTACTCCTTCTATACGACCGACTCGTTCTGATATCAGCTGATGCATCTCATCCAATGAGTGAGAATTCATCGTTACTAATATATCAAATCTACCAGTAACTTCA
>JAATVN010000133.1 GCA_014523595.1 Nitrososphaerales archaeon TH5888
AGGGGCCTTGTTGGGCTCTATACACTCCACCGCGTACTGAATTAATAGAATCCACGACTTTTCCTGCAACGACTCGATATCGACCCAATTCGTTCTCAGGAATATACTCCTGGTACGAATCATATAGAGATATTCCCCGCTTTCCGTCATAGTACGGATTCTGAAAGTTCATGTTACTGTCTGTCACCTGATCCGCATCAATTTGCCATGGATATAATACTCTTTCAGCATATGAATGAACATCAACCATGCTATCTATATGTGGATTTTGGTCCAATAGACGCTGAACGCTAAGACTTTCGGGTTCTGAGAATGACATTTCGCCTTTGTACGTTTGATCGCACAGGCATGGATCAGAAGTTGCTTTAATACCACTTCTCCAAAGAAAATCAAAATTGCGGTTAATATCCACCCCCTTACCATCAACGAGGGGACAACCCGGGTTAGGTGGGCACATCCGCCCTCCATTTGGATTCCTGTTCATTCTCCACATGCTATAGTAATTGAGAGCATGTTCTCTACCGTCAGGGTTAACTAAAGGCATAATAAAGATTTCAAACGTTTCGAATATGCGATCAATAATATCAAAGGAGTAAGATTTACGCCCATATCTAATGCCCTTTCTTTCCTTGTATGCGTAACACAAATCAAAGCCCAAAGAGACCAAAGCATCGGGGTTAATCAATTCACGAGCATGAAGACCTCCAAGGAAAAGGACTCCACGCGTACGACCACTTCCACCAGATATCTTAATTAACCATATTATTCTTCCCTCGTGTGACACATTAACGATACGAAAGTGAGCAATCCCTGGAAAAAGACTATCAAACTTGTTACAAATCGGCCCGCTAAGATCATTGTAAGTAAAGTATTCCCATTGAGGAAGACTTTCTCCACCCTCAAAATAGGATCCTCCCCCTGATCTTCTAAGTTTTTCCTTCTTGTCGAATTCCTTGAGCCATTCACTCGCGTGCATTAATTGTGAGGATGGAAGACCTTGATCTAGATGATACGCTTTAACCTCAATCCTATAGCCATCGCGAACTAGTTGACCTATCTGTTCTAAACTAATAATTCAATCAACAGTGAATTGCTTTTTTTGTTCATCAAATGCTGCGTTGTGAAAAAGATCAATATGGTATTTACTACTAAGTCTATCAAAGGCGACACTGTCTGATGTTTTTATCGATACAATATATCGACCTTGCTCGTTCATATTATACCATAAACTATGTACTAAATAACAGTTTTTTTCTACTCGGCCAATCGCAAATAAGGTCGTTGTCACCGAAGTTGTCTCTTTGTTACTCATCTATTGTGATGACATATAGTATAGAGATCATTCTGAGACGTACGTTTCCACTTTTGCTACCTGACATTATAACTTTATAAACTTTTTTATTTCGTTACTACTAACATGATAAAATATCCATTCCAAAATTCTTAATTCACTGTCTAGTGGATCGGCTTCTAATGTGTCATGTATCTGGTTTATTCTCCGCAACGGTCGACTAGTTTGATTAGTTAATTTCTGTTTGAAAGGCTTGTTCTTATTTTGTACCGACTTTATGCTTTCTCAGGTTGTCGAGGGTTATTCCTTTTTCTTCTGCCATACCGTAAGATTGTGGATGTATATAGAGGCCTCGCTCAATTTCAGATTTATCCTCCTCAACCTGAATGCGATTGGCATTTGCCCACGGATCCATACGTACGCCGGTTACCTGCCAAGAGACCTTCATTCCTGAAGTACCACCTGCAATCTTGAAACTATTCTTGTGTCCTGTACTAGCCTCGGATATTTCCTCTGCTATGTGGAGATTTGGTGAAGGAGCACCGATAGCAGTAAGATTATAGCAAAAATCTTTATTGAGCGCACTGAACCAATCTGGAAGATCTATTACTGCCCCACCTTTGTCGTCTAATGTAACCACACCATCATACAAATTCTTCATATCTGAGGATTCCACTGAGGAATGGTTAAGGTATTTGTTCGCAGGATCGATTGGGTGATCGATCTTGGAGTTGTAGTTTGACGCAGCGATGCTATTCGAAACGTAGATTTTGCCCTCGAAATAGCCAGCAAACGCTCCTCTCCCGAAATTACGATTCACTCCAACAACACCCGAGGCCCACACCGTGTTAGAGCCGGCAAAGGTATGGCCAACTATGGCATCGGTAGTTTGGCTGCTCCCTCTGACGCCAATGCCGGTGTCGCCTACACCAAGAAGAGCAAAATCTTTGCTACCGTCGTTCTTTGCTGATACGGGTTGAAAAAATATAGGGCCGCCCATATCAGCACTCCTCCTCATAACAAACAAGATTTACGAAACGTCCTTCTGACAGATCAATTACCATAACTATCCTAGATATTGCTACAATATATCACATTCGCTTATTCTTTGATCAGTTATTGAGCAATAACCTATCTCTAAACAAAGAAACTAGAAATTTTAAATCAGATCAATCTGAAAAATCAAATTCTTTCTACACAAGTTTATTGTATATTATAACTTTTCAAACTGTTTTATTTCGTTACTACAAACTTGATAGAAGATCCAATCCAAGATTCTTAATTCACCATTCAATGGATCCGCTTCTATTGTATCATGTATCTGGTTTATTTTATCGATAGTTTCATTCATCTTACATTCTAAGACTTCGCAAATGGGGGAATTGGAATTTGGATTTTTCATATTGTCTAATACCCAATTGATTAATTCAATTCTTGTTATTAGATCTCGCTTGTAAACACCATCGGCTGTATCAACCCATCTTTTAGACTCTTCAATTTCTTTCTGTAATGTTTGCTCTACACTCATAATATTAATTAGCAATGTTATGATTTAAAATGACAAGTGCTTTAGAGAGAGGGAGATTTAGGGGAACTCTGATGAGGTTTCGTCTTGTCTATTAATAGAATCAACATCTGGTAAGGCAGACATATGTGGATAAGAAGATGTGGGTGGAGATACAGATGAAGGAGTAGATTCAGACGAAGCCGATAGTGATGAAGTTACATCATGCGACGGAAGTTTGGTTATGATATAATTAATGTCGGCGGAATTTTGTGGGGCCGAATTACAGTATACAACGAAGAGTCCGGTGTCCGCACCAGCAGCCGAACAAAATACTGCGTTTTCAGAGCGTATCATCATGCTAACAAACTGACTATTAGGTGCTGATGAAATGTCAGGATCGGATATTGCAAATGCCTTCTTAAAACCATCTGGATTCCATCCTAGTGTGTTTCCTACAGTATCATCATGCAATGTTTTTTGGATCATGAAAGCCGTGGAAATATCAGTACCTGTTATTGAATTGTCTTTTATGTCGGAACCGGATACCTTGTTATCCAATATGTCATTTGTTCCTATCGACTTTATAATAAAAACCCCAGAATCAGTAGGGCCGTCTAATGTTCCACTACTGCCCGTCTTTGATGTTCTTATGCTAACGGTAAAACTGCCTTCTGCGCCTGCGACTATCCTCGCTATTTCTAGTCTTATATTTGCGCCAGCAGGCACGCTTTCAGGACTATTCACCGTGTATTTCAACGTTGAACCAGATGAGGATAATGAACCTGGGCCAATTCCACTTCTTTCTAGGTACCTGGTTGCAGCAGTTAAATCAAAACTAGGCGGAAAGGTCATCTCAATGGTCTTTATCGTACCAGTTGTTGCTGTTTTAAGTGAGATATCATATGTTGCTCTTTCGTTTATTATGTTACTAGCAGGTACGACGGAGACGTTGGTTAGTCCTGCTGCTCTTGCCTCCTTGACGAATTGAAGCGATGAAAAGGGAGATGTGCTTACAACTAATATTACGAGTGCTAAACTTAACGGTATGAACATATTTGTAAATTTATTCTTCTGACTTGTATCCTTCATATATTATGCTAACAAATTCAATTAGAGATTATAGCAATTGTGAATGAAATAGAAAGTAGATTCGTTGAGTTGAATCTTATTCTCAAAATGAATTAATCATTTTATTCGAAATTATATGCTTTTAATGCAAGTCTAAGAGCATCTAACAAATCATCATAACTTGTTTGGTCTTTCTTAAGGTTCAATTCTTCTGCATATGCTGTTCTTAGACTTGTAAGAAGTTTATCATATTTCGGATCTACTGCTAAGTAACTTTTACTTACGACAACATGAAGATTTGATAACATATTCCTATGTTCTGTTGAGAAATTTACAGGCCTTTAAGCGGTAAAGACAGATGGGAAAAATCTATTAACTTGTAGAGATTTCGGTATCTAAGATTGGGGAAAAGTCTCAAAATTACCATCCTTCTTGCACTTTTGGTTTCAGGAGTGGGCCCACATCTATCTTGGCATTACTAAACGAGGAATAATTATTTTGGTGGTTGGGATTGCTCTGTGGATTATTGTTCCTTTATTTGTTGCCTATCCTTTTAGTTGGCTATTTACTGGCGCATACTGGATTTGGCAAATTGTGGATGTATACCGAATCTACAAAAAAATGGACTCTGGACAGACACAGATTACTGATTTTAAAGGATAGTTGAATATACAAACTCTCGATAGTAATTCTACTATTAAGTTGGATTCCTTTTCGGTTAGAATATTTTCTTCCATGAGATTGATGAATAGACTACTATTTTAAACATCATTATTCATCTAAATTCAATTGTCTTCAAACTGTTTTATTTCGTTACCACAAACTTGATAAAACTATCCGGTTGTATGTTCTTTCTTAACCTTAATCACCTCATTCAAATACTTTTTGAGTTCCTCTTTGTCAAATTCAAAGTGTTCATCTCCGGAGATTTTGGCTATCTCTTTGTCTTCAGAAATTTTTATGACAGTTTTTTGAATTTCCCTCTCCATTTCTGCACGACCTATAGGTTTTAGGAGTTTCGAAGCGTGTCTGTGTAAAGATGTCCTTAAACTGTTGTTAGTTGAAACAAGTGTTGCGGAGTTATAGATTCCTAACACCATCAAAAATGCAGCCACATTCATAATTGTTAGTGCAGAAATTCCAAATGGCGGATAATGAGCAATAATTTGTGTACTTGCTTGGTTCGCGCTGAATATAAAAAATATACCCCAACCTGCGATCACCATTGATAACTTCATATTTCTTTCGTAACCTACTACTCGCGCCATATTCCAAAAAGCGGCTGCGAATATTAATCCTCCAATTGGCTTACTCAACGACAAGAATGCAGATACTATTATGGAGACCGTTACCGGATCATTCTGAAAATACGAAGATAGTATATTGGTTAAGAAAAACTGATAGAAATAGGTCATTAAGAAATATACCAGAGGTAGAACCAAAATGATCCAGTACTTGACAGAACCGATCAATTTCTCTCTATATGAGCTCATTAAGATTGCTGTTGTCATCCAGATACTGAAAAAAGAGATTAAAGATGAGATACTGTAAAGATTACCCAAAAACACATGTTTGCCCCCAGACATATCACCTCCACCACCAACAAATTCTCGAACACTATATTGTGCGTAGCTTAACTTGAAATCGACGAATAATGCCGTTAAAACTAAATTAAACGCTATTAGAGACATCGAAACAAAATACAAAAAGACAACCCGATCATGACTTGATTTGTACCAATTGAAAAATATCAACGCCAGCCAAACTATTAGAGCAATGGACATTCCGTAACTGATACTGACTATTATTATATTTATCCAGGTTTCATAAGATTGGTAATATAATAGTTGATAGACCAATACACCAATAAAAAACGTCAATACAAAAAATGAACTTAAGGAAATTAAGTAGATTGCTCTAACCTTTGGAGTTTTTCTTAACTGATGCCTTCCGAATGAATTCATTACAAACCTTATAGCCAATAATTGTAAAAACAAGCAAATAGAACTGTTAATAGAAAATAGTATTAACTTACTTTCCATAGGTATAAGGTATTTATCTATAAGATCGTTGATTTTAACAAAAGAGGTATCTATTATTAAAGTGACGGCAATTGCAATCATTACGATAAAAAATTTCCTATCGGCAAATTGTTTCGGATGCTCAACATTCAATTTTTGTAAATATCAGAATAAGTCTAATAGTGAAACATAAGCCTTTTGTATAAGAATAGTGAATGTTGAAAGAGACATGCAAATTCAAATCCTTTGTTTGGCTGTGATGTCTGTACTAATTGTTGGGGTAATATCCTTTGCCATCTCGGCAACGGCGGCGTCAAATTCGTTAAATCTATTTCCTCCTGGGGGTAACCCATATGGTCTATCATATTCTGATCACATACAAGATTTCTGGAAATGGATATTAGCGATTCCGGCGGAGGATAATCCATTTAATGATAACACAGGAGAGAGGTGCGCACTTGGTCAATCAAATACGAGTTCCTCACTCTTTTATCTTGCTCCCAATGGTGGAGGTCACAGTGAAAGAACATGCAATGTTCCGGTCGGCAAAGGCCACATGATCCCAGTTATGCACGTTGAGTGCTCTGAATTTGAATCTCCAGGCGCATCACCAATGGAGTTAACTGATTGTGCAAAGCAAGATCAGGATAAAGTTAACAGTTTATACCTAAAGATAGACGATAAAGAGTATAAGTATGATAACCTGACTAAATATAGAACTCGCACGGAACCTTTTGTAACTACTTGGCCGGATAAAGCACTTTTCGGCATCGAGAAAGGTGGTAATTCCAATGTAGTGGCTGACGGATGGTACATTATAACCGAGCCCGTTGCAAAAGGCAATCATACAATTTATTTTAAATCAAGTTTGCTACCAGACCCTACTTCAGGAGCTGAAGGATATGCGACGGATATTAAGTACAACATAATCGCTAAATAGGAATTTTTTGTCGATCCACTTATCTAACGCTGGATTCAGTGATAATTTCGAAAAAATGAGCTCGCTCGTAATATAATCAGGCTTAATAATTACCCAATATGGTAACCCTTTAACGACAGTCTTAATGGTTCTAGTAAGTCATCATAACTAGTTTGTTCTTTATCAAGAGAGTGCTGTTCTTAGTGACGTTATAACTTTATCATGCTCTTCTAGTATCATATTCAGTTATAACATTCAGTCCCATTAGTTAAATTAGACAATTTCAAAATATTCAGCATCTGGTCCCATTTTTAGCAACTTCAGTATGTTATATTGGTCATTCACCATCTTCTTGGACGCTCTTATTCTATCCATAGGTTTATTATTTTCATTGTCTGCTATTTTTTTACTGATTCGAAAGGATTCTTCTAAGGTTTCATAGATCCTGAGTGCCCTACTTTCAATAGGTTCTATTATTACTTTGGACCACAGTTCTTTATCCTCTTTGTAGATTATTGACTTGTATCTGTAGAAAGTTGAATTTGGAATTCCAAGTATTTTTATTATTTCATAATCATTTTTGATAGACAAGAGCTTTCTAATTTCTTTCATTAACTTGAATTGGTCTTCTTTACATCTCTTATTGCCTCGTACACCTTCGGGGAACATATTATTTCACACTATATATTGAATAGACTGGTTCTAAAAGTTCGTAAAATATTAAAATTGTCCCACAAATTCCCACATATTCAAACGTAGAATTTTTTTTGTTACTAATTTTAGTGTGTTTTGGCGAATGTATTATCAATTTGAATTCATATTGAATCATATATCTCCGACTTGACACAATTTTCAACAATTTTGGGTAACATATCATTTTAGTTTCAAACTCCTCCACATTCTAAGACAGCTTCTGCACATCCACGTTTCAGTCAGTCTAATATCATTAGTTATTTTGCGGCTAATGCTACAGTCTTCTGGTTTGTATCTTTCAATCATTTTATTTCTCTTTGTGAGATATTACATAGGAGTCGTAAAGTAGCGTATCTTGCGTCTATAGTGTCTATTTCTTGTGTCAATTTTGTTCTCCTTTTTCATTTTCGTTTGTTACACTTGTTTCACTTGTTACACTTTGTAGGAGATTATCACCACTTTCATCAGTGTCATGAAATGTTGTTTCAGTACAGTTTTCTTCATTTTTAGTAGAATTTTCCAATAAAACAGTTGAAATTGATGCTATTTTTTCACTCATGATCTCGCCATAGAATGGGTGTATTCTTCCAGGAAGTGTAACATCTGTAACAAGTGTAACAGGGTCTATTTCGATCTTCTTTACTACTTCATAATTTGATTTTACTTTTCTAAACGATTTTTCATCAAATTCCAAACAACGTGAAGTTCCATCACTTAACCTGACCGATCTAGATTCTGCCTTGAATCTAGACTTACATGTACTTGTAATTCTTGTTTGTGTGACTGTTCCGATACCTTCCAATGGAGACCAGAAAGCACCAGGTTTATCTTCAATGTCCATGCCATCCATATCATTTTTACAACAATTTCTTATGGCTGCATTTGCGAAAGTTGTTTTTCCCAGTGTGACCAGATCAGGGATTGGATCTTTCTTATCAAGTTCTTCTTTTCGTTCATTTATCAGATCTTCAATGACTTTGTATAACATTGAGTCAAAACTTGCTGCTTTGGCTTCATTCCTCTCAGTCATGAATTTACTTAAAGAATCCAATATTCTCTCAAGTGCAATTGGTGAATTTTGAAATAATCTAATTAGGGGCTTGGTAAGCTCGGCGCTTCTATTTTTAACATTTAGTTTAACATCTGGTATTATGTCATCATGGTGCAGTAGTCTCCAACAAAATAGAATGTTCCTTGTATCTATTAGCTCATCGTACAATGGTTTGAATTTCGGATCACCAGCAGAATTTAACACATCTTTGATATTGTATTGTGGATCACCAGCCAAGAATCTTAACACAAATGAACGATCTAGGATACCTTTCATCTGCCTATCATTCGGTAATTCTTCCATTGCAAACCATTTTTGACAATATACTAACCAGTCATCAGACTTTCGACCACCTTCTAACTCAACCTTAGGAATTGAACCACCTGAAGCATATCCATTTTTAATTAAATTGCGTTTCTCCTTATCTCTAGCGATATCCTCAGCTTCATCTTCTGCAGTTGTTATTTGGCCTTCTTCGACATTTCCCATTTTTGTGAAGTAGTTTGACGCACTTGCTGATAGAATATAGAATACCCTATATCCCAAGAACTTGAATACAAGTAGCTGGGAATTTTTACCACTGCTATTATCACCCGTTATTATAATTTCGTGATTATAACCAAACCTGTCCTGTAACCACGTCCATATAATATCAGCAGTTAGTAACACATGGTAATGTGGTTCCATGTCAACATATTTTCTGTTTATGGTTTCTACTTTCTCAAAGAGTGAATCTAGTTTTTCATCTCTTGCCTTATCTAAACATTTTTTGAATTCTTCTTCTGACTCAAATACGAAAGGTACAGGGTTTTGTGTGTCAAATGTATCTCCAGGTACAAGTATATCGTTGGTTCTTTCTATGTCATTTACAAAATGTGGTTCTTTATCCTTATCCAAATACACAAATTTTGGAACTTTGTTTATTACAATGGATTCATGTAATGGTATGGTCCCTTTTGCAGTGTACTTTTTGATTGTAATTTTCCTCTTGGTGGGTTTATTATTATTATTATTTTTTGATTTCCCGTCGCCATTACCATTAGGAAATAACTCATTCCATTCCTTATCAATATCCATTATGTAAATGACCTCCAAGTATAACCAGGGGATTTCATTCTACGAATAACCCAAGCCTTTTGTTCTTCGTTTGGTTCGTCCAACCAAGGGACAGCTCCAAGTGTTTTTAATGATAATTCAAGTATTCTCTTTCTATGATATTCTCTAATTTCTTCGTCAGTTAGTTCTTTAGTTTTTACTATATACATCACTATAACCTCCTGTCCCCCTCCCCTCTCCTGTCAAAGGAATTGAACCGTTCATACTGTTCAATTTCTCTTACACGTAAAGCTAATCCCTTCGCTAATTTCCTAATGACCGCATGTCGTAGATCTTGTACAAGAATAGCTTTAGGCCTAAGGTTGTAGATCCTTTTACCCTCTTCGTCAATGTCATCATTTATTCTCTGGAATATTTCTCTAATTATTATATTCGAATAGTATTCTGTTGAAGGATCATCATTCTGATATTTCCAATACTTGTCTACGTTCTTTTTAGGATTAGGACCACAACCATGGGAATAAGGATATGTCATTGTTATAATACGACCTCCATTCCACCAAGTCCCAGTGAATAATTTTTCTCGATCTCTTCCGGATCTAATTTGTCCAGGTAAAGTTTTGCTTCTATATTCCCTCTAGGTATTGAAATATTATGGTAGTAACCATCACTGTTATACAGTTCTCTTTTTGTGTTGTCAGATTCTATTTTTAATAGACCCGCAGCTTCTAATACTTCAAAAAATTGTTTCCTATGCTCCGAGCTTTTGTAATTGTAATTTCCTTTATTCTCGTAGAAGTGTTTACGTTCTTTAGTTTCTGAGAGAAAATTGTCTCTAAGTTTCTCTATGGCTTTATTTCTATTCTCATTCTTCCTACTTAATTTATCATCTCTCTTACACCAAGTTATAGAATTTTGTTTTGTTTCCCAGACAGTATTTAGTTCTGTTTCATAGGATTGTGAAAAGTTTATTTGTCCTGGTGTCTTTTCTAATACCATCATCTGTTGTTTTGAACCTCCTGGTTCGGGTGTGTTGTTGTTTGTTGGTGAGTTCGGGTCTCCAAACTTCGACTCCCAACTTTCTTAATTTTCAATTATTTGATCTCCAACGTTCTATAATTTCTCGTAAAACTTCTTTGAAGCTACAATCTGAATTTTGTTCATCATGTTTTATTATTACGTCTAAAACTTCATCCGCCTTTCGTAATGTTTCATTATTATTGGTAGTCATTGTGTAACTTCTCCAGGTGTAGCTAACCTCAATTTCATAACCCTAAAGGAATCCTCCTCAGGGATTAACATCAAATGTGTAGGTTCTACAAGGTCATACCGTCGCTGAAATTCTTTCGGTATGCAGAATTCAATAGCTCCACCACCTTGATCATGTGACTTGACTATTCGTATTTTCTTGTCATTAATTGACATAGTGGTTAAGTTTATGATCCATCGAATATAAAGGTTATGTAGTTACATTTGTAACTATACAACTACCTACCCAACTTAATATATTCATTAAAACATACTTGTACACAGACAACTAGGCAACTCAAAAAATGGCTACACAAGATCAACAATATCAACCAAAACAAAAGTTAAATGAGAAAGAAATCGCAATTTTAGAATTTATTAAAAATAATGAAAATAACCCTAAAAAACTGACTATTAATCAAGTTGCATTAGATCTAGATAAGAAAGGATTATGCAGCCGTTTGACCACTAATAAAATTATATTCAATCTTATGAAATTGAAAATAATAAAGGATGAAAAAGTAGGCAATAAATTCCATAAATTAAAAATCAATGATGAATATTACTATGACTTCAATAAGTTAGAAGTATTGTTATTAAAATCTCAAATTCAAAAGGCTCTTGAACCATTTGAAGGCTTATTAAAAAGTAAGAAGATGGAAGTACAGGTAATCAACAAGGCCAAGGGAGAGATCGACGTAATCATAGGAACTGAACCGACAGTTGAAAAACCGAAAATAAATGACACATACATTCCTAAACCACTAGACCAAACACCAAAAGATGATCCATATTTCACTGCTAAACAAATACAGAATATGGCAATGGATCACCAAAAAAAGGTGGTCAAAAAACTCAGAAAAGATCTAGTGGATTATGCAAGAAAAGACTTACAAGGTAAAGTTAAACGCCGAAAAGCTCAAAAAAAGAAATGAATATTAGACTTTCAAATACTATATACTTAATTATTAGACTTTCCTAAATATGACTAGCTACTTCTTGAACACGATTTTTAATATTTCCTCTATCCATTAACAATTATACAGCATATACGTGAGAATCTTTAATAGTTATCGAGTCCATTATTAGATAACTCATACTTTGGATAAAAGAACCTCAGAGAACGTGCCTTCAAATTCAATAACGTCAGATTTAGGAACTTCCACAGATAAAGATTCTTTTGCGGTACTTGTAAATGAGGGGTTTCGTGAGGGTCAAAGAATTGCCAAAATCTCTGTTATAACCCTAATCTGTATAGGAATTGCCGAATTACTCATGGGATATATCAGTGGAAGTGTAGTGGCCACAGCCGACGGTGTAGATTCAATGTCTGATGCGATGATATCTTTTATAGTATTGATAGGATTACGATTTGCACGCAGACCTGCTGACAGAAAGTTCCAATTCGGTTACCATAAAGTAGAAAGCTTGGCAGCAATGGTAGCAGCAATTGGGATGATTGTGATAGGAATATTCATTGTTTACCATTCGTATGAGGGACTTATCCATCCAAATGAAATTAAGCAGCCAATACCCACGATGATAGTTCTAGCTATAGCCGGTGCCATATCCTTACACAGAGCGTTTCAGATGCGACGCATTGCCAACAAATACAATTTACTTTCATTAAAAACAGATGCTAAAAATTCGATAAAGGATGGATCAGCTTCTGTACTAGGTTTCTTGAGTGTACTCCTAGCAACACAGTTTGGATTTTTACAAGCTGATGCTATAGGTGGAATGATAATTGCTGGATTCATATTCTCTGTGGCTTATGTTTCTTTGAAACAATCATCTTTGATACTGGTTGACGCATGGAACAATCCCGTTAGTACAGATTTTATGAAAAAATTAGTTGAGCAAAAGTTCGAAGGTGATGTTACTGTAAGGTCCATCAAATTGCGCCAAACTGGTATGATCTCAAGAGCAGAAATACATGTTGAAATGGATGGAAAAAAACCATTGAATGAGGTCGAAATGGTTTTGCTTAACACCCAAAAGGTGATCAAATCTCGCATGCCTAGTATGGACATAGTTTTGGTTATTCCTCATGCACAGCGACGGTCATGATCGACTAGGTGCGGATAGAGTATGAATTATCTTAAGGTTTTTCTTCCCTGCAGATACAACTAACAATAACATTCAGGTGTTTGTTCCTAGTAATTGATAACATGAGATGCAATCGTCACACTTCCATTCCTTTTGAAATTTTAAGAATTTTATCATGCAAATAAGGACCCAATTTGGATTTCTGATTGCTTTTTGTGCAAAGTAATTCCACCTTTCCTCCATTGTTCTATCTGGTAGTTAATCAGCATGATTAAAGAAAATTCGGTCTGGCCTAATAGAAAAATTATTCATTTTCTATTAATAGGACCAACAAATTTTTCTGGATTAATCTAACCAGCTGGAGGTGGTTATAAACGCGTGAAACTATTGTTATTACTACAAGTACTTACAATACAAAAATCCTTTTATACGACTTGGGTCACAATGAGATATTGAAAAAGGTATTAGTCGGCCTGATCAGCTTGGCTTTATCGGTAGCTATCACAAGTCTGGTTATTCAAAACCTTCATCCGGTAATTACTCTGCAGGAAACAGCCGTGATCGCTTCAAACGTTGCTAAAAATTTTGGCCCTTGGACCATGAGTGTTTCCCTCGCGTTACCTTTACTTGATGACATAACAGCTAAAAACGCAGACGCAGAACAGAGTAATTCACTGAAATATACAACCGTTAGTTCAAGCTCAGAAACAAGAACAGTACGAACCGATTTTAGCTATCTTCATGGATTCAAGTTTAAAAATTCTTATGATAATGTCTATACGGTAGTTCCGGACAAGTATATTCCCGATTTTATTTACGATAAAAGCATTTCATTTACAACTCACGGAAGATGCGGAGGAATGGCATTTGCAGCCTTGGATTACTGGTATGCTAATCAGAGAATTCCAGGTTGGGGCATGACTCCAACCGGCAGCGGTCAACCAGGTAACCCCGCTGCTCTCCCTACTCCCTCAAATGACAGTCCTATATCAGAGTATATTTTGGATAGACTTTATGACAGTCTTGACGTGAGTCTTCTGGGAATACTTAAGGCCCTAGTTAGTGTAGCGCTGACTACCTCGCCAGCGGCATCAGTAAGCAGTCTAGAAGAAGTGCCTAGATACATCTATCTGAGCATGGCGGGAGCCGAGAATAAAAATACCTTTCTTGGGGAATGTACAGTTGGATGTTTGCCAGGAGTAAGGCCTTTAACAGATAGAGAGGTCATCAAAGCTACGCGTCTTCTTGACCAGAAAAAACCAGTTGTATTAGGACTAATCGCTGCGTCGGGTATAACAGGTATACCAGATAATCATCAAGTTGTAGCGTATGGATATCATTATGATAGAGCATATAATGCGTACACATTTTTCATATGGGATAATAATAAACCAAACATGGAAATAAAGGCTTCTTGGTATCCTGGTGTCCAGTATGGAAAATTATATTATTGGTATCAATATTTTGATAGCAAAAAGGGATTCGTATCAGCGCAATTTACTGACTACAGAAAAGATTGGAGAGGATTCTTTGTCGAGGACTATACTCCCAAGACACCACCGAATATTCCTATAGATTTGGATCAAGATGGAGTTGACGATTCAACAGATAACTGTCTTAATGTGAAAAACCCCGACCAACAAAATACCAATGGTGATGAATTTGGTGATGCCTGTCAACCGGGTGATCAAGATATGGATGGAGTAACGGACGCAGTTGATAACTGCAGGTGGGTGGCCAATCCCGATCAAAAAGACGAGGATAATGATGGTGTCGGTGATGTGTGCAAGGATGTTATCTTATAGCACATCCACCGTATTACTTTACTTAATTAAAGATAGTAAAATTATTTAGTGTTCCCGAAAATCGAAGTGAAGACTAAAAAAAGTAAAGTCAATTTAACGCCACCGCATTCAGAATATTGAGCTTTACTACTGACAAACGACACGTAATCAAAAAGAACAAAATCAGTATGATTCTTATCACAAATAAGTTAGTATTTCAGGAGTATTCTTGTCACTGAACGGTAGGCAACCAATAAAGTTAGATCAGATAAAATAGCATACCTTACCTTGACCTCTTCTTATAATCGGCATAATGACGTCTAAAAGATGTCGTGTAGCTAGAGGAAACTTAAATAGATGACGACATATTTCATGTTATGACGCGGACTTTGACATTTAATTTGGTAATTGTTGCAATGTTGGTTACTGCTTTAGGTTTTAATCCAGCGCTTGTTGGCAGCTCATTAGCTCAACCAGGACCCTCAACCGGACCTTCGGGACCTAATACAACAATAACCAACTCATTAGCTCAACTAGGACAATCAATTGGACCTGAACCTAATACAACAATAACCGACTCATTAGCTCAACTAGGACAATCAAATAGACCTGGACCTAATGAAACAATGTCCGAAGAAACAGAAGAGATCAAAGAGATTGAACCTGAGAATAAGAGCAAAACATCTCGCCAAGGAGACGCTCAACAGGGTAAATTCTGTCTAGAAGGTACGGGACCCGGAACTGGCAAGACTTGTATCCCTTGCAATCCGACTACACAGGGAGAATCTGAATGTCCTGTATTACCTTTACTACAAGGAGAGACAATCTCTAAAAAAGAATCCAAACTCCCAAAGACATTATCTAGCTGGTTTAAATCCGGATTACAAGATCTTGAAAAGGAAAAAACGATTCCATCAGGTACTAGTAAAGCAATTGAATCATTTCAGCAAGGTGATCCAAGCGCACTTATAAAAATCTGTAACACAATTTCTCAAGACCCTAATGCAGATGTAAAGTCTGCAGACTGTAATTCGTTACAGGGAAAAACCGGTACTGGAATGTCTGAAAGTGCCGAAGAAGTTAGTTGGATTATTTCAGGCTGGGTGGCTGGAAAATTACTCGCTAATACTGACGGTAATGATGGCGATAATAATAATGATACATCAGATACACCTTAAAATTCCGAAATTCTCATTTGGCAGCCAAATTACATGAGTTATGTTATTGTATATCTTCTTAGCTATCATTTTTTATGAGGAACAAGCTACTAGGATTCCGGTCAAGTATGAACAATAAAGATGTTTTTTACCATTTAGGAATGGTCACTAAAAATTGCCCTAATATTTAAAGACATAAATGATAAAGACGCTAATAGAATATTAATGACTGGTTGGTCTCTAACGCATATTGAATGTCAAAACTTTTCGGCTAGAAGAATTACATTAACTTTCCTTGGATTAGCAACTTTTGTAGTTCTTGTTGGTGGTTATGGCAATTTTGCTTTTTCACAGGGTGAACAATTGGGTTTGGCCCCCACAAGTAATGAAACAATACCAGGTTCACCTGATTCATCACAAGCACCATTGGGATTTGTAACAGAGGGTACGGTAAACACTCTAATTACACTGCCAAATGGAAAATGGCTTGCCACTGGTAACTGGAGTCTCATACTAAACAACGGTAATGTTACTTCTTTTGAAACCAAAATGACATGGTATAACAGCACTGGTACTAATGCACATACACACGAATTGACAAACTTTAGGAAATCCCTGGCTGATATACAAGGGTCACCTGTCAGCGCGACAGCAAAACAAATAATCATAAAGGGGGTTTCTGACGTCGGTGCAAATGGCAGAGTATCATGGACTGAAATCCCTACTACAATTACTATTAACGATCGGAAGATAATATCTATTGCAATAGATGACACTAAAACCAATCGTCACTTTGGTGGTCAACCGTTATTAGGTATTGTTGATTCATTTGTTCCTTGTTCTGATTTACCTGGACCTAATATGGAACTTTTGCCCTCATGTACTGCAAGCACGGTGGGAGATGAAATATTTGGTCAATCGAATGAGAGTTTGGGTTTACCTCCCGAGGGTTTTACACCACCTCAGGGAGTCCCTCTAGGAGAATTTCCACAGCAACCTTTCCCTGACCAAGGCTCCTCAGGAGGAGACCAAGCTTTCCCTGACCAAGGCTCCTCAGGAGGAGACCAAGCTTTCCCTGACCAAGGCTCCTCAGGAGGAGACCAACCTTTCCCTGACCAACCTTTCCCTGACCAAGGCTTCTCAGGAGCCGATTTTCCTCCTGAAAATAACCAGTCACAAGGAGAATCCCCTTCTGAAAATAACCAGTCAGCAAATGATATGAATCCCGAATGTGATGATTTGACTATTGAAAATGTTACTGCAAGTGGTTTTGAAAGCGATCCATCAGACTACCATCCACCAGCTGATGCAATTGACGGAGAGTCGTCTACATGGTGGTCTAACAATGGCAATGACCCATGGCTACAAATTGATTTGGGTGAATCTCAAAATATCTGCGGAGTGACGGTACAATGGAACAAGGGAGATTCAAGAGAATATTCCTTTGCGATAGAAGTATCCGCGAATGGTAACGATTACCAAAAGGTCTTCGAAGGCAAGAATAATGAAGGCTCATCTGAGCCAGAGACACATGTATTTGCAGAAGAGGTCAACGGTCAGTTTATTAGATTGACAACAACGGATACTAGCTCCGGTGATGGTTGGGTTAGTATACAGGAATTAGGAGTTCTTGGTACGCCACTTCAGTAATAGGGTAAAATTTTCGGCGCCGAGAATTAACAATATTGATTAAAGCAAATGGATTATAAAATGAATTCTTTTTTCCAAGAAAATTAGCAAATGCAATTGCAACTTTTAAATTGTTATTTTGATGATGTTCTGAAGAACCATTCTTTTTCATATGTTCAAGAAACTCATTAATTATTTGCATATTTTTTGTATTAGGGATTGCCTGAATTTTACCAATAGTTGTAGTTAGTTTCATTGGCATCAGATTAAACCTCCTTTCATTATACAGTAAAATACCAATTTCAATTATATGAATCCACTTAATTTATGGGACCAGTGGGATTTGAACCTTGCATGTATTAGGGTTCAGCTACAATGAAGGAAAAATGTGGCCCAAGGTGATTTGAGTCTTGCATGTAAAGGGGTTCAAGGAATTGGTATATCACCCTGGTCATTTGCTTTTGTCTTCATTCACAGTAAAATAACTATACCCCTATGCAATTATGATCAGGAGCAGTATTATTAATAGATCTGGGATTGATTCTGATCTCTATCTTCTTCGTATTAATCATGACTCTAATCGCTGGTATATACGGCATGAACGGTCTTGATCTCAACGAAATTGAAGCAATGCCAGCAGGGTTTATAGTTGTAATTGTTAAGATGATGTGTGTTGGTGGTGGTCTGCTCGGCCTCTTTATAAAGAAACAGTGGTTGCTAGTTCGTGAAAGAGACAAGCAAAATGGGATGCACTCCGAGGATAATGAATTACATCGAAAAAGTAATACCAAGGGACGGGCTGACTATCATATTTTCAAAAGAGAAAAAGATGGCTAAGCGGTTTCCTCCGCATTCGATCCCTAATATTCCATTTAATATAATTAACAAGAATTAGAATTGAATCATTTCTGATTATCTCTCGTACAGCAAAAACCAAAATACGATGAGAAATATGAGAAATACGTACTTAATCTAGATACAATAATTCAAAGTATTAAGAGTAATCTTAAATCAATCGGAAAATTTTCTTGATGAGACCTATTTATGAAGATCTTAGCGAGCAGATACTATAGGAATATTAATATACGATTCAACAGCGGTGATAGAGAATAGAAAAATGAGAATGAGTGGTTATGACAGAATCTCCAAAATCAGAGCTACGGTCAATAAGCAACAAGAGCTTAACGTGGATAGATATACAAAAACCAACCCGCGAAAAGTTAATGACACTCGCCAAATATCCATTTCACGAACTTAATATCGAGGACTGTCTATCAAAGATCCAAATCCCAAAGTTGGATCGATATGATGATCATGTTTTTGTAATTCTCAACTTTCCCGTTATTGACAAGGATCGACGAGCTGCTCCATACCCCACCCAACTTGCGACATTTGCTGGTAGTGATTATTTAGTAACAGTTCAACAGGGAAACCTAAAACCTCTTGAAGAAGCCTATCAACTTTGTAAAATTGATCAACAATACCGCGAATCTTTCATGGGAAATTCATCAGGTTATCTACTGCACAGTATAATAGATTTGCTTGTCGATGACTTACTCCACATGCTTATGAAAATTGAAGGAAATCTGGATGATATTGAAGATGTTGTATTTGATGATAGGGTAGCCGTAGCAAGAGAGGTATCACTTCTCAGAAGGGAGATTACCGCCCTGAGAAGACTGGTATTTCCACTAAAGCGAACAGTATTAGATCTTAGTAAAGAAATACAGAGATTAACTGATGAGGATCTAACACTATACTTCGATGATGTAAGAGATCATATTGATAAGGTGATAGAAGTCCTTGACGAATCAAAGGAAACCATAGAAATATTCAAAGATACGGACCATATGCTTAGTACAGAAAAGTCTAATAAAATATTGGCAGTTCTTACGATATTATTCACACTATCAATTCCAGCCTCAGTCTTCGCAGCATTCTATGGCATGAATATTAATTTACCAGGTGGTATAGAAACGGGTCCAGCCACATTTCTTGGAGAATATACTTCATTCATTATACTTATAATCGCTTCAATAATACCCACAGGAATGATGATATATTGGTTCAAAAGAGAAGGATGGTTAAAATCATAACCTAAAACCGTGGTGATGGGTTATTTCTTGAATAATAAAACATAGCTTCTAGTGATAAACTATTGAGCTAGAGCAGCACAGCATTTGTTCCCAGAATA
>JAATVN010000134.1 GCA_014523595.1 Nitrososphaerales archaeon TH5888
ATGGAATAATTTTGGATGAATTTTACATATATTATCCCCAAGTAGAAACAATAAATCATACATGGATCGATTTCTCTAAGGAAATTAAGAATAATAATGTACAAGCAATGATTTTTACCAGCCCATCGGCAGTTCGCTATTTTTTTTCCATAATGCAAAAATTACTTCCGAATTTTAAGGGATACGTTGAAAACATCGAGGCTTTGATAAGTATTGGCCCTAATACAACAAAAGAGCTTCATCTAAGAGATATATTTCCAATTGAATCTAAAGAACATACCATTAAAGGCACCCTGCAATTGGCAAAAAGAATTTTTTCCAAGTAACAATGCATGGTCTTTTTTTGAATATACCCACTAACAACAAGGTTTATTCAAACGAAGTTACTAGATACTACCTGATAAACACAAGTTGTCCGAAAACGGTAGCGAAGGCGTATTTGACATTGACACATTAAAGGACATAGGTCCGGCAACCAAAACCTCTTTGAGGGAAGCTGGTTTTAGATCCATCAAGGATCTAGTTATTCGAGGTCCTATGGATATTGCAGAGGCTACCGGAATAGCAATAGAGAAATGTATACTACTCTGCAACAGGGCAAGAGAAATATTAGAAGACATTGGTGTTTTTGATAAGCCGTTTATTACGGCAACTCAAATTTATGAAAAGAGGAAATTAGATTATCGTATTGCCACGGGTTCAAAAAATCTAGATGAGTTGTTGGGCGGTGGAATAGAAACAAGGGCAATTACTGAACTATATGGTGAATATGGTACAGGAAAGACTCAAATTTGTCATACTCTCTGCGTCACAGTTCAACAAAATGACGCTGAAGGTAATCTATCCAGAGCGCTCTATGTTGACACTGAAAATACATTTAGACCGGAAAGAATTGCAGCCATTGCATCTGCAAGGAAATTTGATCCCAATAAAACTCTTGAAAATGTCATCGTTGCAAAAGCATACAATAGCTCTCACCAAGAAGTAATTATTCAGGAATCTCCGAATATTATCAATTTACACAATATTAGAATCATGATTGTTGATTCCATAGTATCACACTATAGGGCAGAGTTTCTTGGCAGATCCTTCTTGTCAGAAAGACAACAAAGAATTAACAGATTGTTACACATCCTGTTGAGAATTGCTGAAACCTGCAAAATAGCAGTGGTAATAACGAATCAGATACAGTCTTCACCAGATGCGATATTTGGTGATCCTAACAAAGCCACGGGTGGCAACGTAATGGCCCATACTAGTACATATCGACTCTACCTAAAGAAAGCTGGTAAAAATAGAATCGCCAGAATGGTCGACAGTCCGTATCATTCAGAAAGAGAGATACTATTTGCACTAAATAACCAAGGTATTGGAGATCCGCAAAAATAGTTGTTCATAAGAATCATGAACATTGAGGGGTTTCACAAGTTCACCGGTATTCAAAATACAATACCAACAAGATTGCCAGTTAATATTAAATTATGGAGCATTATGATAATCCAGCATGCCAAAATCTCACGGTATCAGAAGGAAATCTCGTCATATTATGACTAAGGGGAATATGTCAAGGGGGCTTTCACATTTACTTATCAATTATTCAATCGGTGACAAAGTTGTGGTTATAATAGACCCTCGAGAGCATACAACAACCCCACATCGAAGATTCCAGGGAAGGGTTGGGTATATCAAGGAAATTGGGAGAAGAACTGCAAAGGTTGGGATACTTCTCGGTGATAAACAAAAGTTCTTGCAAACAAAGTTTAATCACATCCGTCCAATAAAATAGAAGGTATTACCTATTGACAAAAATAACAAAAAAAGAGATGATAGCACTTCCTGATGTAAAAGAAATACTGGAAGCCAAGAAAGTAGACGAAATGGATCAAATTCAGAGATGGACCTATGATTATGTAAATAAGTTTTCAAAAATAAGCAGAAAACAGGCGCAAAAACTCGTAAGTGAATTAGTAACTCAATGTGGTCTTACTGAAGAAGAGGCAGTAGAAGTGGTGAATATATTACCCTCTTCTTTGGAGGAAATAAGGGCTTTCACATTTGGTTGGAAGAAATTAATACTGACATCAACTTCAGAAAGCATATTACAAAAAATAACGGCAGTACATGAAACTTAAAAAGTCCGCAGTATATAATTGCAAGTAATTGGATTCTAGTAGTCATAATAACTTTCATAATAGATATACCAGTCATGATTATAATCTTCATAGTCATAAGTTTGAAGAATATGCGTATGTTCTAGATTTTTCTCTTAGAGGTAAATCCCTAACAATAAGGGGGAGAGAAGGAATAATTATTCAGGCGATAGGCGAAAATCGTTTGACATTATTAGAATTGCTTGGGATTCAAAACGGTAATTTTGACATCGGTGAAAGAGTGTATATTGGAAAAGAAGGAAGAAACAAGATAATTAGTGTTCTTGGAAAGTTGCAATATGATTCAATATCGCAATCTGCAAAGAATGAATTACCTTCTATTGTAGAAAAGGTAGTGCTGGCAAACGAGGAACGATTTGTGTCATATATTAATACAGCTCAGCCAATAACTCCAAGAATTCATTCGTTAGAATTGATACCAGGAATAGGAAAAACGTATATGATGAGCATAATCAATGATAGAGAAAATAAAAAATTTACTTCTTTCTCAGACATCCAATCAAGAATTGGACTAAAAGATATCTATAAACTTGTAGCAAAAAGGATAGTTGAGGAGATAACTAAAGAGACTAGGATGACATTATTCGTTGGAAGATGACAAGAGGACCTATCTTGGTCAGCATTTTCTAATAGATTTTAATGCGATTACAAAAATAATAGAGTCGTGCAGTGTTGGAAAGAAAGATGTAGTATTAGAATTTGGTACTGGATATGGTTATTTAACTAAGGAGATCGCAGAGCTTGCTGGAAGGGTATACACTTATGAAATAGACAAGGAATTGTATTCTAAAGCAAAGAGTTATCTAGTGAACAATACGAATGTTATGATATTCAATCAGGATTTCTTTGAACAGGATCATTTTGAATTTGATTATTTCTTATCAAACATTCCGTATGCTAGATCCAAAGAGATAATGAAATGGTTATCATTACATGAATTTGGTGAGGCAGTGATAATGGTACAAAAAGAGTTTTTTGAAAAACTCACTGCGTCTCCAGGTAATGCAGATTATTCTGTTGTATCAGTTTTTTCTCAATATTGTTTTGATATTGATCCTCTATTTGATGTAGACAAAAACTCCTTCTTGCCACCTCCAAAGATAGAATCCAAGGTAATAAGGTTAAAGAGAAGGAGAAATAAAATGAACAAAGAAATTATTGCGGGGCTAGAATTTCTTTTTAGTTACAGAAACAAGAACGCAGCCTCATTGTTAAACACTAAACTGTATCAAAATAAAAAAATCGATCAATTAAATGTTGAAACCCTGGTAAAAATTTGCAATGAATTAATTGAAAGTAAACAATTTAGAAAATAACCAATTTGAAAAGTTGTACAATTATAAATTTGCGTGTGTATTTCATCTCTATTGTATTTACCATCAGATGATAGCATTTTCCTGTCCAATATAGTTAACGACTATCATGGTCAGCTGGCATTGGAAATAGGGACCAGTAGTGGAACCATTTTTAGAGAATTGTCAAAGAATTTTAGTATTGTAATAGGAACTGATATTGATTTCAATTCTTTAAAACATTCATTAATGATGTCGAAAAACGATAGATTGATTTGCTGTGACGCTGCTACGGCATTACATAACGTAAAATTTGATTTGATTGTATCAAATCCGCCTTATCTTCCAAATGCCAAGAATCATACTGATAAAACTGTTGATGGTGGACCTACAGGTGTTGAAGTTTTAATTCATTTTCTAACAAGCGTGATTGATAAATTGAATAACAATGGTAAAATCCTCATACTGGTATCAAGCCTATCAGATAAGGGAAAATTAGAACGATTTACATCCAAAAATAATCTCATAAAGAAGCAAATAGCCCAAAAAGATCTATTTTACGAAACCTTACAAATTATTGAATTAAGTAAATGAATAAATGAATAAATAAATGAATTAATACTTGATCAGTTACTGTGTTACCTTAAATGTGTCTTTGATCTTTTTGCAATTTCATTGGCCATCTTGCTTAATGATGCTGAACCACCCAGGTCATATGTAAGACAATTTCCTTCGTTTATTGTTTCTTCAGTTGCTGCAAAAATTGCGTTACAAATCTCATTTTCTCCGAGATATTTAGCCATTAAAGCACCCGATAAGATAGTCGCTACTGGATTAACTTTATCAGAACCTGCATATTTTGGTGCGCTTCCATGTGCTGGCTCAAACATTGCGTAGTTATCACCATAGTTTCCGGAATAGACATTTCCAATAGATCCTACATGCCCTGATGCGCATTCAGAGACAATGTCCATGAACAAGTTTGTACTCAACAAAATACTCTTGTTAAACCGTTCTGGATTTTTTACCAATTGTTGTGTCATGTTATCAATATAATATTCCTCTACAGAAATTTCATTGAATTCCGATTGAATATTTTGGACAGCTGTCCAAAATATTCCGTCAGTTTCTTTTAAGATGTTCCTCTTTGTAATAACATAAATTTTCTTAAATTTCATTTCAGTTGCTACCTTAAATCCATGCCTTACTACGTTTTCACAACTTTTCCTAGTTATCTTTCTTACAGCTATTGCAGCATCATTACCTATCTTGAATTCTATTCCCGAATAGAGTCCTTCAGTTGCCTCCCTGATACAAATGAAATCCAGTTGATTTGAAGAATTTTTGTAAGTCTTAATCGGACGAACATTAGCGTAGAGATTGAACCTTTGCCTAATGCTTACTGCCACGCTTCTAGGAGCATTAGGAGTTGGAATAGTTGTTGTGGGACCCTTGAAACAGGCGTCAGAGTCTTCCAAGAGCTTCCATACTTCGTCAGAAATATAAGAATTGCCACCGCTTTTTGTCCACCACTCCGATCCTGCTTCACAAGGAATTAATTTAATTTTCGAATTACATTCCTGTAGAACATGAACCATTGCATTAACAAGTTCGGGTCCTGTTCCATCACCCTTTATGATAACAGCAGATTTACTCAATCCTTATCAAAAATGATACTGTCTATTTATATCTATTTGGAGACCAATGAAATCCTTGCCAGGTATGTATCACTCAAGGGTGGAGAACTTGTCAGATTACTAATTTTCACGAAACGATCTTCGGAAAAATATGAATAATTCACATTGTAATCAGCCAGAGTAATATTCTGGTATACGTTACTCCCAGTTGAGTTATCTACTACCTGAATTGTACTGTTATCTGCAGAATAGATTTTCATGAAATCACCCAACGTTAACCTCACCGGTCTTACAAATTGCACATGAACTTGATCGCCAATGTTGTCTGTATGTATTACCCTGAGACACTCCCGCCCATCCTTACTTTTCCCAACATTATCTGGCAATAGTTTCTTTTGTCCGTCAATTTCCAAGACTAGTTTTGAGTGAACATTAAATGTGTCATTATGCGATCTGAGACAAACCTGTACCGGAGATGGAGCTGGAAAGAAGTGCATTATCACAAATCCGGAAAGAGTTGCAATTCCCACAATAATTGGGGGTATCAAAATTTGTTTTTTCCCCATTTTTTTCCTCGGTTTCTCTTCCTTTATTTTTCTTTTAGGCACCCATTGTCACCTA
>JAATVN010000135.1 GCA_014523595.1 Nitrososphaerales archaeon TH5888
ACCTGGTCTAGGAGACATTCCAGCAGCTAACACTGCCGCAACCGTAAACACAATGGCGACAATTAAGGGGACTTTGATATCATTTCGTAGGAAGGTTACTGCAAAGAAGAATAATGAAATTGGGATACTAAAGTATTGAATCCCGCCCCATGAGGCATTAGCAAGCCCTAGCAATAATCCTCCCGCAATTGCTTTCACAATAGCTATCCTGGGCTTGTGTTTCATTGCAGATATAAGTAAGTAAAGCGCCAAAAGCCCGAGGAACAGACCAAGAGGTTCAGATTTGAACCAACCCAAGTTTCCACGTTGAATAATAGCAGGAGTAAAGGCAATTAGTAATGCGGAAAACAATCCAGCGGTGGTTCCACCAAGTGATCTTACTAACGCAAAGACAACAATAGTTGTTAATGATCCTATTACAACCGGAAAAATGATTGTAAAATCTAAAATAGAACTATTTCCTCCAAATATCTTGTATAGATACGCCGCTGTTACGTGTAAACCAACTTGTGACGTCTTTGGTATGTCTCGACCGTCAGGATACCAAGACATGTTGTCATGCCACTTTAGATATGCTTCAAGCCCATTGTCTACAATATACTTGGTTGCTCTATAATCAAAATACGGATCAAATTCATTGAGATAATAACCGTACTTTATTGGAAAAGAACGCATAATGAAAGCTGTTGAAAATGCAATAGCTAGTACTGCAATAATTAACAAATGACGTATATTAAATTTGTAATTTCCAACATTTAACAAAACTCTGTCGCCGGATAACATAATAATGCATGTTGATTTCACTCATTTTTTAACGTACTGGAAATAATCTGAAGAGTATATTTTCTAAAAAAAACTATTGCAAAATATTTTTCTAAAATTTTTTTTCATTATGTTGCTAACAAAAGAAGGGGGGAATTAAGAGGGAATAGTGACTGCGAAAGTATTACCTCTTTGACTTTGATTTGGTTCCTTTCTTAGCAGACTTCGATTTCTTTTTAGCTGCCATTTGCAATGATATTAGAAAAACAGATCGTATATAAGTTTTAATTTTTGAAAAAAAATTTTGGTTATTCTGACTCTAAAATCTCCGTTTTACATACTGTGACCAGTTCTGAGAATCGTATCGCATCTTTTTTATTACCTACGATTGTACCATAATGCATTGGAATTGCAATTTTTGGGTTAATCAATTCATTTATTGCCTTTGATGCTTCCTCGGCAGTCATAACATAAGTTCCGGAAACAGGTACTAGTGCAATAGTTGGGTTTGTATCTTTCATTTCTGGAATGACATCGGAATCCCCAATGTGGTACAATCGATCATTACCAAACTCTACAATGAATCCGATTTTCTTATCATTCTTTGGATGAAATTCCTTATCAACATTGTATGCCGGAACCGTTTCTATTTTCAAATCTTCCACTTTCACACTATCGCGAGGATCAATGCCAATTGATTCTTTCACATTTAGAGCCTTTAGTTGTGATAGACACTCCTGAGCAGAAACAATAACCGTTTTTTCATTAATTATATTTTTTAAATCTTCTATTGATAAATGATCAAAATGATTGTGGGTAACAAGTACAATATCGGCGTCAGACACGTGCTCGTGTTTTTTGCTTAATTTGTAAGGATCGATGTACACTTTCTTATTTTCATAATTGATCTTGAACCCAGCATGTCCGGTCCATGTTATACCAATATTATTGTACTCGAACATGCATAATTAGATATAGATTGCCGATTTAAAGCTACCCTTCAAAATATCGATTAGCTATTATCATTTTATTTTTGGATAGTGTTATTGTTGTTACCTCAGCCATTTTAAGTCGGTTCAAAAGTTTACCATCCAGCGTGGCTACACCAAATCTTTTGTTTCTGGTTGCGTAATTAAGAATATCTTTATCCACATTTTTTGATTTGCCAATATCTTTGATCTCAAATTTCAGTTTAGATATACGAATTGCAGTATTTGCGACCATTGATTTCTTGGGCCCTGATTTTTTTTCAATTAAATCTAGTTCATCAAGAACAAATGTAGGTACAATGAATTTTAATTTGCCAATTTCGTTTTCAACCTTGTCCAAGCATTTGATAGGATTCGAAACCAGTGCAATGATAAAACTGGTATCACAAATTATTTCCATTTATAGATCCTCTGAGAATCAGATATTGAATAGACTGGCCTTAATTAATTAGTTTCAATTAATTATATGTGCATTCATTCAGCATGAGTATTAAAGTACATCAAGTACAGAGTCAGAAAAAAAATTATTATGATTCCGATGTAGATTCTTGAATGTAATTTTCAGTATATCAAAAAGTTCATTATTAAGAATCTAAGATTATTCATTGGACTAATTGAAAACAATAGAAACGGACATCATGGTAGATTCTAATCCTAACAAGATTTGGGACATTCTTACTAATTTCAAAGAATATGAATTGTGGAATCCATTCATGACAAAAGTAGTAGGAAATGCGATTTTAGGATCTAAAATTGAAGTCAACATTAAGACTATCAGTGGAAAAAAAAGAACCTACTTTCCAATTATAACCAAATGTGAAATAAACAGAGAGCTTAGATGGAAGGGTAAGTCATTTTTACCTGGTATTTTCGACGGGGAACGCATTTTTGTCATTGAAAAATCCAACGACAATAGAGTTTCATTCTTACACAAAGAAGTATTCAAAGGGTTGGGTGTGAAATTAGTTGGGAACAAGTTAGATCAAGATCTCAGGGAAAGTTTTGTTAAGATGAATAAAGCTCTAAAGGCAAGAGCTGAAAATACCTGAATGAAATAAGCTTAAAGACTATTTTTTTCATGTTATATGGGAATTTCCAATCGTCTACATTCCATAACTAATGTTTGCATGTCATTTTCTAAAACATTCCGAAGTTTATTATTGTAAATTATAGCTGCGGGATGTACCGTAATAAAATAGAGCCTGTTATCTTTTTGAATGAATTTGCCACGATTTCCAAGTATTGAACCGCCACCAAGCAATGATTGATAGGCAGTTCTACCTAATATGCAAATAATCTTGGGAGAAACAATTGAGATTTCTCTTTCAAGATAACTCTTACAAACACGTCTCTCATCTTCCGTTGGAACTCTATTGCTCGGTGGTCTACATTTTACGATATTGGTTATATAAATTCTTGATCTTACTAGTCCTACTTTGGCTAATGCTTCATCAAGGATTTTTCCCGCC
>JAATVN010000136.1 GCA_014523595.1 Nitrososphaerales archaeon TH5888
AGCTTTTATAGGATCTCTTAGTGAATATCGCTTACCATTTTCATTTGTTGACTCCCTTTTTGTTGTCCATATTAACGAATTAAAATCAACTATAGCTTTAGTAAATTTACACATCTCTCCATAGTCATTACTCTTCATAGGAAACTTTTGTAGATGAATACTTTCTTTAGAATAAATTGTAGTCCATAATTTGTCCGTGATAAAGGGGCATATCGGAGCTAAAAGTACCAATATTACTGAAAAACATTTATGAAGAGCATATAATGCGGAATACCTGTTATTTGGGACTTGATCGTTATATGCGCGCGATTTTACTAATTCAAGGTAGTGAGAAGCGAAAATATTCCAAGTAAATTCTCTTATTTGTGAAGCAGGAATAAAAAAATTATATTCCTTATACCCTTTTATGCATTCAGCTACTAAATTTGATAACTCCCCTAAAATCCATTTATCCGAAGATAATAAATCAAATTCATACGATGGAATGAATTCAAAGGAGGACACAAATCTTCCAATATTCCATAATTTTGTCAAAAATTTTTGTGCCTCTCCTATCTTTTGTTCAGAACATCTAAAGTCCTGACCATGATTTGCTTCAATTGCTGACCAGAATCTAAAAGTGTCTGCTCCATGCTTACTGATTATAGGGAAAGGATCAATTACATTTCCCTTACTCTTACTCATCTTTTCTCCATACTCATCGACTCCATATCCCATAATCCAGACATTATTCCAGGCAAGTTTCTCGGTCAATTGGTAACATCGTAACATTGTGTAATACAGCCACGTTCTCACAATGTCTTTTGCTTGAGGCCTAATTTGTGTCGGATATGTTTTTACAAAAAAGTCATTATCCTTACTATATTTGGTTACAAACAGAGGTGATATACTCGAATCCATCCATGTATCAAACGTTCTCTCATCGCCAGTAAATTTATTGTGTCCACATTTGGTACATTTATCAAAAGGTGCTTTGTCTTTCCATGGTCTATAATATTTTCCCGGTTCAGGCAATATTGGTTCTTTACATTTGTTACAATACCATATAGGAATTTCTGTACCGTAAAATCTCCTTCTGGATATAGGCCAATCTATTGCAACAGAATCTAACCAATTCAATAATATCTGTCTATGAGAGTCGGGATAAAAATTCAGAGAAGATGCAAATTCTCTAAGTTTGGGAAGAAAATCAAGTTGTTTTATATAATAATCTTGCATCGGGATTATCTCTACTGGAGATTTACTCCTTTCGCACATTGGTATTCTGTGCAGGATCAATTCTTCTTTTACAATGTAGCCGCTATTTTTTAAATCATCAATAATATTTTTTCTCGCATTGTCTATGGTTAAGGTAGAATAACTACCTCCATTTTCACTTATCCTGCCATATTGATCTATGGCGACAGTTTCTTTTAATCCCAATTCTCTAATTACATGTACATCATTAAGATCCCCATAGCTACAAACCATTACGACTCCCGAACCAAATTCTGATTTTGCTGAATGATGTGGCAAGATTTTTACTTCTCTGTTAAATAAAGGCAAGGTAACCTGCTTGTTATGCATCTTCTCATATCTGGTATCGTTCGGGTTTACTATAACACATTGGCATGCAAAAATTAATTCAGGCCTAGTTGTAGCAACAATCAAATCCTCATTTTCATTTTTTAATCTAAACTTCAAATATACTAGACTTGTCTTTCTTTCTTCATAAGTTATTTCTGCGTCAGCAATTGTAGTCCCACAGCTTGGACAATAATTATTCGGTCTATTTGCAGAATAAACCAGTCCTCTTCTCCATAAATTAATAAATGTACTCTGAGTTAACGCACGATACTCATTTGAATCAGTCCTATAGTATTCGTCAAAGTTAGCACTTAGACCGATACTCTTCATGATTTGGATCATTTCTTTTTCTAGATCATCTAATGAAATCCTACAAAGGTTAAGAAATTCCTCCCTGTCAGTCTGTCGCATCCTGATTTTGTGTTTTTTTTCAGTGTAAATCTCAACCGGGAGTCCATTTCTGTCTATACCAATTGGAAAGTATACATTATTACCAAACATTCTTGCTGTTCGAGCTATCATGTCAATTTGTGCATAATGTGCTGCAGCGCCTATATGCCAGGGCCGTCCTGAAGGATAAGGAGGAGGGGTATCAATTACATAGTTGTTTTTACCAGAAACTTTGAAATCATAGATTCTTTCATCAATCCAATTTTTCAAAATAGCGTTTTCAATATTCGAATTCCATATTTTTTCATCAATTTTTTGTTGCATCTTTAGGTTAGAACTAATCCACTAGGAGGCTTCTATTTAAGTTCATGCTTCAGAACTAAATTGAAATGATCTAAAGCAAAGCTATTTGCACCCATCATGATAAGAGCATCAGTATCATCTCTACTATCACGAAAATTATCACTATTCACTTAATCTTTGCCAGAATATGCGCCCCTTTATTCACACCTTCATAAATATAAACACCCAAAGCTTCAATATTTGGAGGCATTTTTGAGGAAAGTAGTTTTATTATTATGGAAGATAGATTCTCAACTGTTGCTTCTCCAGGCATAAGAAAGGTTGTATCTTTTGGAAGCTGCAGGTTGAAAAAGCCGCGTGGACCGTTAAATGAAACATAATAATGAATACTATCCTCTTTGTAAACATATTTCCTGTTAATAAAGAACTTGTGATCCAATGTTGAAAGTGTATCTTTAATGATCCTTTTTGCGTCACTAAAATCGATGACTAGGTTATTCACCATTTTTCCAATGATCTCTACCATAACAGTAGATGTGTGACCATGTAGTATCGAGCATTTTTCAACCAGAGGTAAAATATGTGCATAGTCAAACGCTAGTGACGAATCTTCTAAAAATATAGATCCTATCTGATCCCCCTCAGAATCAACAAAAGAAATTGTTTCAAAATCACCTGATTTGACGCCAAATTTTGATTTACCAATAGCTACGATATCAAGATCAGGATTATTCTTTTTTATCTCATTGAATTTCTCTAGGTCCTGTTCTGAATCTAAAATTTCAATGTATTTGTTATCAACCTTAAAATCAACGAGGACCTCATTACCATTCATTAGCTTTATCTTAAAATCATATTGATAATCTTTTCCTAGGAATGAAAGTAATCTTGAGAAAGATAATTCTGTCTTACTCCTAAGCAAATTTCCATTTCTATCGATATATTTGAGATCTTCATCCAGAATTATTTTCTTCATTTATTTTATTTCAAAGAATCCAGATATATACAAGTTACTTTTTTTGTGAATTCATATCCATAGGATTCCAAATCAGAATTTAGAGTTACGTAAAAGGATAAAACATAAATGAAATTATTTTTGGTTAAAGCGTATTGTACAATTCCGACCTAATTGATGCTATGTTTGCAATAGTATCTGAATATTTGAAAGGAATCAATAAAATTGGCATCGCTTTCTCGGGTGGGATAGATAGTACATTACTCGCAATAATTTGTAAAAATATGAATATCGATACTACGTTATTGACTGTTGGCTTCCCTGATTCCAATGATATAGGATTTTCAAAATCAATATCACAAAAAATCAAAATGAATCACAAAATTTTAGAAATAGATAGAGATGATTTTTCAGCAATTTCTGAAAAAATAACAAATGAAATGACCTGTAGAAATTTATCTCATATAGAGAACTGTATTGCTTTTAGTTATATAGCTCAATTGGCAAGTAATAACGGTCTGAGTGTTGTACTCACGGCTAACGGTTTTGATGAGCTCTTTTGTGGGTACAATAATTTCAGATTCATATTTAATCAAGATAATGATACTATTAATAAGACTATTGAGTCAAAGATCTTGAATGAATTAGAATTAATAAATGAAATAAAGCAGGTAGTAGAAAAATATAATATCAGTATTTTACAACCATTCCTCTCAAAAGGATTCATTTCTGTCGCAATGAAGTTTCCAATTTATAATAAAATAGTAAGCCATGATGATGTTTTGAGGAAACACATCATTAGAAAGATTGCGTTATCTTTTGAGATACCACCAGAGGTCATTATTAGGAGAAAAAAAGCGTTGCAGTACGGTTCTCTAATCCACAAATATTATAAAAAAATAGATTAAAGCCCTTTGTAATTTTTACGTACTTGCTCAGCTTTTCTTATGACATCCTTTATTATTCTTGCTGATGCAGCCAGATGAGTGTTAGGGTCAAATATTGTTCTCAATTCATTCTTGCTTAAACGCGCTTCAATAGAAGGGTCCTGCATTATTGCTTCTTTAAAGTCTTTATCATCAGGAAGAGTTTCAAATGCAACATGTTGTATGTTATCATATGCCTTCATTCGAGGAATACCTTTCTTAACCAGGGCCTCAAGAATAAATTCTGCAAAAATTCTTCCCTTTGTTTTATTTATATTATCTAGAATTTTTTGCCTATTTACACTTAATCCTTCAATTACCTTTATCATGCTGTTTATCATTTCGTCTAAAAGAATGACGCCCATCGGTATGGTAAATCTTTCATTTGCGGAATTTGAGAGATCTCTTTCATGCCATAGTGAAATATTCTCTTGGGCGATATTGGAGAAAGAACGAAGTATTCTTGCGAGTGAGGATATTCTTTCGCTCTTTATGGGATTCCTTTTTACTGGAACTGCACTGCTTCCCAACTGCCCCTTTTTAAAAGGTTCTTCTACTTCACCAATTTCAGTTCTTTGTAAATTTCTTATTTCTATTGCAATTTTATCCAAAGTACATCCTATTAATGAAATAACGAATTGAACTTCTGCTAGTCTCTCCCTGGGTATTACTTGTGTAGCTGCCTCTATAGAATATAGCCCAAGCGACTTGGCCACGCTCTTTTGAACATCTAAAGCCTTTGAACCCATCAATGAGCCTGTTCCAACTACTCCTAACGTTTTACACAACAGAAATCTCTTCTTACCCTCTTCGATTCTTTCTACATGATATGAAAGTTCGTTTGCCCATACTGCAAATTTTAATCCAAAAGAAATTATGCTTGCGTGTTGTCCATGAGTTCTTCCTACGGAAGGTAGCGAGTTGTATCTTCTTACCTTACTTATCAATAACGAAATTAGCTTCAAAATTTTTGGCTCAATTATTTCAAATGCCTCTTTTAGTTGCATTGACGTAGATGTGTCTATAACGTCGTTACTGGTTAGTCCGTAATGTATCCACGGTTTTGTTGAAGGTGAACAATATTCACTTATAGCCTGTACCAACGAAGCTGTATCATGTTCAGTAATTGATTCAAGATCCTTGATCTTTTTCATTGTGATCTTATTTGATCTTGTTATTCTAGCTATTTCCTTTGAGGCCTCTAGAGGAATCAGATTGAATTTGCCTTGGGATAATGCAACTTGTGCTTCAAAATCAAGCTGATACCGAAGTCGATTTTCTTCTTCAAAGATCTTTCTTATTTCATTGCTACCGTATCTTCCAGAATCAATAGGTAAAATTGGCATCTAATTTAGGAACTAATAGACGTAAAATAAATATTATTATTTTTTAATCCAAAAATTCAAATAAATAATTAACTATCATATAATTTCAATAAAATTCTAAACTAAATTAAAATATTTTATTCTTATCTCAGAATAATATTTATAGTGGAGACCTATACAATGCGCTAATGAATCGTACTTTAATACTGGCAAGCTCACTAGTAGCTAGTTTCTTGCTTGCAAGCAGTATTGCTTTGGTTCCGTATTTTTCAGGGAACAATGCGGTACATGCGCAAGAAACAGAAGATCAAGGACAAGGAGAGGTCAAACACGTAACTTTAATTGCATCAGAAAAAGAAGTTCAAGTTGCTCCTGATAACGCATTACATCCAGGAGGTATCATGTACAATGCAATGGTATTCAATGGTACTATTCCAGGACCAGTTATATCAATAGATCAAGGTGATACACTAAACATCACATTAAAGAATGAAGGGCAGACTATTCACAGTCTTGACTTTCATGCAGGATTTGGTCCAAGTAAAGCATTATCTGGCAGCGTGAAACCAGGTGAATCAAAGACATGGTCACTTACAGGAGAATTCCCAGGTGTATTCATGTATCACTGCGGTGCTGATGGTCTCAATGGTGTATGGGAACACATTTCTAACGGAATGTATGGTGGAATAGTTGTTCATCCAACAGACGAAGAACCAGCAAAAGAATTCTATTTGGTATTCAGCGAATTGTACAACAACGCTGATCAAGGTCCATTCGTAGGTAGCAATGGAACAGGCGCATTTGACATTGGCAAATTCATATCAAATAATCCAGACTTGGTACTGACAAACGGTATGTCTCACAAATATGTCCCAGCAGTTGGTGAAGTAAATAAACTAGAACTTAACAAGGACGCAGAAATATTCAAGGTAAAACCAGGTGAATTAACTCGTTGGTATATAGTTAATCCAGGACCAAACGATGGTGTTTCATTCCACTTTATCAGCGGAATGCTTAGCGTACGAGATGGTAGCAATACAGCAAACAACGGCTTTGGAACACAGGACATGAATGACGAAACATGGTGGATTCCTCCAGGTTCAGCATCAGTAATTGAATCAACATTCCCAGAAGCAGGTGTCTATGTGGGTGTTGACCACGCAATGTCAGATGTTGTAAAAGGTGGTGCACTTGCAAT
>JAATVN010000137.1 GCA_014523595.1 Nitrososphaerales archaeon TH5888
ACATCTTCGCAAGTGGGTGGGGATGTTAGATATGCTTTAGACCTACTACTATATGCAGGCAATCTGGCGGAAGCAAACGGAAGCGATCGAATCACATTAGAACAAATTCGTAAAGTCCATGGCTACAACAAACCATCGATCACAATGGAGGATTTGAAGGAACTTCCCAAGAGTCATTTGGTTACGCTAATGGCCATTTTAAAAGTACAAAATAAAAGAAAAAAGCAATACATTGAGTTGAAGGAAATTCGGACCTATGCGCTTGAATTGGCAGATGAACACAAGATGAAAAAATTTGAATTTGAGGATTATATGAATGATCTTCTCGATAGAAAAATAATCGAAATGAAATCATTAAAGGAAATAGGAATGAACATAACCTCATTGGCTGAATTAGAACCTTTATTAGAACAGCAGATAAATAAAAAATAATGGATTATGATAGCAAGACCATTATAGAAAACGGAATTGGAACGATCGGCAAAATCAAGATAATAAAAGCCCTAGCCGAAGAAAATAAAATGGTAACTATTTATGTTCTCCATAAAAGAACAGGATTAAAAAGAGAAGATATCAAACGAAATCTAAAAGATTTGCGCAGTATTGATTGGATAAAGGAGAAAAAAATGGCAAATACGATGTATCATCTTAACAAAGACAATGAATATGTGAATGCCATCCTTAGTTTTTTTGCTAACGTCGGTTATATTGGACAAGCTTGAAATTATTTTTCAAGTGCACAGGATCTAGAAAGTTATATTTTTGTTGCTGATTTTGGGCTCATTTGCTCAAATTATGAGATAGTCTGAAAACGATTAAAAAGGTGAGAAAATAAAGTCTAATGTGCGGTATAGACAAAGCAAACCCAGTAACAAATTTCCAAAGTTCATCTTTATTACTGGCGGAGTAATGTCAGGTCTTGGAAAAGGAATAGTTGCTTCTTCGGTTGCAAAGTTATTACAGTTAACTGGTTTAAGAGTAACCTGCACAAAAATTGATCCGTATGTGAATTACGATGCAGGAACGATGAACCCTACAGCACATGGAGAGGTCTTTGTTACGGATGATGGTGGAGAGTGTGATATGGATATGGGAAACTATGAAAGGTTTCTTAATACACCCATGACAAAATGGCACAATATTACTACTGGAAGGATTTATTCTGATGTAATAAAGGCTGAAAGGGAAGGCAAGTATCTGGGCCAATGTGTTCAGATAATACCTCATGTAACTGACGTAATAAAGAATAGTTTAAAGAATCTAGCTAAAGGCTATGACGTTTTAGTTGTTGAATGTGGTGGTACGGTAGGTGATATAGAAAGTCTTCCATTCCTGGAATCTTTTAGACAGATGGAATTAGAAGAAGGCGATACAGAAACTCTATTCATACATGTAACGTTGGCACCAATTTTGGATGTAGTCGGAGAACAGAAAACAAAACCCACACAGCACAGCGTTCAGGAGCTCCGAAGGATTGGAATTCATCCATATATCCTGGCAGTCAGATGCCAAAAACCACTGAATAGAGAAGCAAGACACAAGATTTCGATGTTTGCTAGCATTAGAGAGCAATGTGTTATTTCATGTCATGATTGTTCTTCGATTTATGATGTCCCAGAAATATTAAAAGATCAAGGAATAATTGATGTAATCTCTGACAAGCTTGATCTAAAAAACCGTAACATAAGGTGGGCTGAATGGAAAAAAGTAACAAAATCTTTCTTTAACTTTTCAGGAAATGTAAACATAGGTATTGTTGGTAAATATGTAAATTTACCAGATAGCTATGTGAGTGTATATCAAGCGTTGCTGCATTCTTCAGCAAAACTGGGCAAGAAATTAAGTGTTGAATGGATTGATTCTGAAAGATTTGAGAATGGTAATAAGGACGAAGTGAAATTCTTGAACAAGTTTGATGGAATACTTGTTCCGGGAGGATTTGGAGCTAGAGGAAGTGAAGGAATAATAAAATCAATTAATTATGCTAGACAAAAGGATATACCATTTTTAGGAATCTGTTTTGGATTTCAACTATCGTTAATTGAATTTGCAAGAAATCAATGTGGGTTAGTCGATGCCAGTTCACAGGAATTTAACCCTAATGATAATAACTCATTGGTAAAATTCATGCCCGAACAAATACATAATGTTAACCTTGGCGGCTCGATGAGACTTGGAAAACATGACATAACAATAATACCCCAGACATTGGCCAATAGTATATACCATAATAAGAAAATTGAGCGAAGACACAGACATAGGTACGAATTTAATCAGGATTATAGACAAGTCGTAGAAGAAAATGGCATGGTGTTATCCGGTCATTCCGATAAAGGGAGAAGAATAGAAATTCTAGAATTTCCATCAAACAAGTTCTTTTTCGCTGTTCAGTATCATTCTGAATTTAGCAGCATACCAGGCAGACCGGAACAAGCATTTGAAGCATTCATAACATCTTGCATCTAGGTCAAAGTTTTAGATTTAACTCGTAAGTTTTTTGTCTGGCATCACGCAAAGATGTCTTCTTCCTGACTAACCCCCGTTGGATAAGATGACTCAAGGACAATCTTATAGTTCTCTCTGGTAGCATCGTTCTCTTGCTCAGATCCTTTTGGCTCAATTCGCCTTCATACTCTAGAGTTTTTAAGATCAATTTAGCACTGGGTGGCATATCAAGCAGGTCTTCTGCCAATTTTACCTTTTTAGCGATAATATCCATAGGAGAATCCTTGATTAATCTCACAAATTTTGCTGGAAATTTATGTTTTTCGCATACAATATTTTTTCTAACAGCTACCCTTTTTCCTCCATCTAGGACTACCTCACATAGATATCTACAGAGTATATCCTCAATTTCCAACCTATCAGTATTAGGGACTATAAGAGGCCTGCGAGTATTGTCCATAGAATTAACTGGAACGATAACAAAAACCTGCGACCTTTGTAAAACCATTGGTCCCCCTGCAGACATACAATAAGCTGTCGACCCAATTGGCGTGGAAATGATTACACCATCACTGTTATCATGCCAGAGATCATTTCCATTAATCTTTAATATATATTCCATGAGAGTAGCACTTTTTCTTGGAAAGAGAGAAATATCATTTAAGACTGGTTCAACTTCTTTACCATCAACATTAACAGAAAGTCGGCATACATCATCTATTTCGTAGTCACCTTTTTTTATTCTGCCTATAGATTTTTTTAAATCACTTACATCAATTTGTCCCAAAAATCCTGTTGAATCCGATTCATATATTCCCAGTACGGGTACAGAGAATTCTTTAACATAGTGGGAATAATCAAGTATCGCACGATCTCCACCAGCAGTAATCACAATATCTACATTTGAAGTTGTCATTTTGTCCGATCTTTTTATTATCTCTGAATCAATATTTTCATCGTCTAAAATTTTCTTGATTTTGCTTATTAGACTATCGTCCCTGGAGCTTATACTTGAGATAGCCACTTTCATTGTAACTATTAAAAGTCAACAAATACTCAAATTTAAACCTGATTTATGACATGTCTAAATTATTTCAAAATTCATTGTATTGTAATAATATGATGCGTTTTCTTCTATTGTAGATTTGGAGGGTATTTTTTTAATTCCAATCTCACTTGTTTGTAGTGCCGCAATTAAGGCCCCCGCTGCAAAACAAAATGCCCAAACAGAATCCTTTTCTTTTACAATAGTGCATGCAAAAGAAGAGGCGACAATATCACCTAGTCCTGTTGAATCAGGAGTATCGAATTTAGGTACATTTAACCAATAGTGCCTTTCCTTTTCAAGAAGATGAATAATCTGATCCTGTGTGTGCAGTACATAATCGATTTCATAATGGGACCGAATTTTTTTCATCCCTTCCATGGCTTGAAGACCGTTTGTCAGGCAGGAGATTTCCTTGCTATCTAGCTTTATTCCATTTACTTTATGGATGGGTATATCCATTTTTTTTCTTATAGATACTCTCCCTTCTGGGTCAACAGCTCTTGTGTAACCCTGTGGGTCCAACATTACAAACTGATTTCCTTTCATCTTTGTTGAAGATAAATACTGCACTATATCCAGAGGTACTTCATCAAAAACTGGACTAATTATCCAGCAATCTGCTTTTACATTTTTTATTTCTGCTATATCTAATGCGCCACATTTTGACTCGAGAGTTAATTCACGATCAGTTTCAAAATTCTTCAATACAAATCTGGTGGTTGGAAGATCCGAGTAATGAGGACCATTAAATGAAATTCCCTGATTTTTCAGATAATCAAGATATTGTGGGTCAAGATCTTTTCCAAAATGAGTAAAGAGTGTTGTATCAAATCCAAATTTCCTTGCAGTTATGCCACAATAGGCCGCAGGTCCACCTAAGCTCTGACTTGACTTTAGATCTCTCGACACAATCTCGTCTACGACTATGTTGGATAGTATAGCAGCCTTCATTGCTGAATATCATCATTAAATCTATTGCTTTGATAAATGTTGACATAAGCAGCATCAGAAGATTTAAAAGAAGAAGAGCTAGAGATAGTACTTGTATAATGCCGAAGAAAAGGACAAGCAGAGGACGAACAAAAGGTGGGAAAGGAAGTTCAGGAACAGTTCATTGTAGCCAGTGCGGGGCCATGGTACCAAGAGATAAGGCAAAAAAAGTTACTGGCAGAATTACATTAGTAGAACCCACTTTGGCAAAAGAATTAAGAGCGCAAGGAGCATATATTGCACCGGTTACGGATGTCAAATTTTATTGCGTTTCCTGTGCTGTGCATAGAGGAATAGTAAAAGTAAGATCAGAAATGGAACGTAGAAGGACAGGAAGGCTCGGATAAGATATTTTATACCGTTATATCCTTTTTAGAACATACCTAAATCTCTGAAGAAAGGAGAAACCTGAGATCAAGATAATAATTATGACTCCCCATTGAATAGATTCTGAAATTGGAATAAAGCCGCAAATTGACAAGATTAGTAATCTTTCAGCTCTTTCCCCTATTCCTACACCTTTTAGTTCTATACCAAGTGATTCAGCTCTCGCTCGGAGATAACTAACTAATATAGAAGTCGATAAAGCAATCATTGCTAAAATCGGATTCGATAAACCTCCGATTGCTATCCCTATGAAAATTAGAGCCTCAGAAATTTTGTCAAAATTAGAATCCAGAAATGCACCTTTAGTGGTAGATTTCTTCATTACACGAGCTACACTTCCATCTACAATGTCAAAAAAACCAGAAATCAACAGAAGGATACTTGCAAATATTTGTGAGGGAAACTCAATGCCTTGTTGGTTCAAAAAATTTGTAAGACCAAAGAATATGCTTGATAGGATTGCAAAGGCAAATCCAATCATACTCCAGAAGGTTGGAGATAAACCAAGCGAACCGAAATTATTTCCTATTAGTGTTGTAATAGGAATTAATTTTTCTCTAAACCTATTAAGCAAATATTATCCTATTATTTATACATCTGACAAATATTCTTTGTTATCCCAATATTGCTTACAATCCAATATTGCTTACAACAATTCAAATTGTGGATTCAATTGGTATAACTCGGGCCTGAATTAATTGAATAATGGTTTGGTTAGCGTCGTTCAAGGATTACGGATTGGTTACAATTCCTCCGAACCACAGTCGACAGTTTTTTCTAATGGTAATTTTGGCAATTTTGGCTGTTGCAGGTTTTCTACTAATTTCCAGTTGTTTGCTAGAAGTACTGCATCAATCTCACATGTGGTAATGACCTTATTTTGATAATTGACTATTGGGTTCATTAGATCATGAAAGTTTGAATGCCCTAGTCCAAGAACATGTCCTATTTCATGTTTTAATACAAGATTTAGAGTATCTTCCTCTATTTGTTCTTCATTGAAATTTACAGATATTCTTACTTTTACCCTTTTTATGAAACCTTCATCATCCAGAACGTTAGTAGTTTGACCAACAGTTTGTTCGCCCTTATGTTCAAAGGAGATCAAAACGTCCGCACTTGATGCATCCTGAACCTCTAAAAATTTTAGATTTTCTAACTTTAAAGCCCATTGGTCAAACGAGTTCTTTACCAAGTTGTTCATCTTGAAAATCTCATTGTTATTCGTATGAAATGTCAATACGCCATCCTTCAGGTTATCACCCCAAGTACAGCATATCTGCAAAATATTCTGATCTTCTGATGTCAGGTCATTGAATACAGAAAAGGATTCTGGATAAGACAGAATTGCTACTATCATTATTACGCTTAGGGGGATATTCAAGTTGTCGGCTTTTTTCAATTCTATCAAGCAGTCTTATTCTGCAATCCATGTATATTATGGTGGTTGAATTACGTGACGGATACCGATGCTAGGCGTAGTTACCCTTTATAGATGATCTAGCACCGCATGCCTCACATACTAGGAAGCCCAGTTTTTTTGCTTTTTCTGTTCTTGTGTCTGGACTTTGACATACAGGACATATGACATAGTCCTTTACGTACCTTTCCATGAGCGCTCCGAAAGATGAAGGTTCCTTTCGACCCAGAAAAATAACCCTTTCACCGGCAATATAACCTGCAGATGCAAGCTCTTTATTCAAATAAAGTAACAGCTTTTCTGGTTCTCTCCTTAATGCTTTAGGAAATTCCATAAAATTTCTAAAAATTGTTCGTTGCCCTATCCAAATGATTTGAGGTTTAGGAATCTCAAGTCTTGCTGAATCTTTCTTCGATGCATTACCTAAACCTCCCTGTATCCTAGACAGGAGAGTTTCATACGATTTATCCACGTTGTGCATACCAAATGATATCATGAAGGCTTTAATGTTCTTTGTCATGAAGATGTCATGACGTCAGTATCAAATTACTTGGCCCATTCATTAAGCCATTGTAGAAATGGTATTATTGGATCATCATAAGTCAATTTCGCTGAATTCTTGACATTGAATCCGAGCATTAGCATTCGTCCCTCTAATTGTTCTGCTAAATCTGGAGGAAGGTCTGTACCTCTGAGAGGATTGAATAGCTTGAAAAAGTAATCTTGTTTGTAGTACGCCAAATGCCATGCGTAACACTCTGAAAGAATTGTAGGGTCTCTTGATATTCTTTTAGTTGTATCAAAATTTATTTTCTTGTTGCTATTTTTGTTATTTGAATCAATCAAGATTTGCATTGATCTCTTGTTAAAATTTTCTCTCAGAGATTCTTGGTTCATACTTAGGGGATTATTTGCATAAATTCTAACTTGCCTCGTAATTTGCTCCATCGTCTTTCTCGCTATATCTTTAACATTTGTAATTTCTAATTCACCGTTTACCTTATGATCTTTACCAAAGATGTAAAAAGAAGCAATTATCTCTTCTTTTTGGGTGAACGGCAGGTTGGTTTTACCGTTTAAGAAGTCTAAAACTCTATTCGAAAAATCTCTGGGTATAAAGATTCCCATATATGAATCAGAAATAATCAACTTCTGCGTTCATCAAAGCTTATTGGGATAATAAAAGTAACACAAAGTAATAAAAATATAGTTTTTGGAAAAAATGAGGTAAGATTACCTAGTGTGCGTGTGGTGGTGGAGCACTACCCTTTGACAGAGCTTCATTGAATGTTCCTGAAGCCTTTTCATGGAATTCAAGTGAAGACTGATCTACTTTTACAGCTTGTGGCGGACAAACCGATACACAGGCCATACACCAAATGCAATCATGTTCACGAATTGCATCTGCCTTGTCGGTATAATCTTTACGTTCTTCTTTGACCGTGCTACCTGTTCCCTTCCATGTTTGATTTTTTGCCTCTTTAGCAGGAACGTCATGTTCTGTTCTATACCACTGGAATACCTGTACTGGACATGCTTCGATACAAGCACCATCGGCAACACATGAATCCCAATCGACTGCTACCATAGTACCACTTACACCAAGTGGTTCTATTTGTTCACCCCTTGCTGCGTAGGCTGCTTTTACTTCTTCATTTTCTGCAGCTTCTTGTAGTTTTCCTGGTCCCCACATGAAATGGAAATGTTCACCATCATCAAGTTGTATCTTACCAGCGACTTCATGATTTTTTGGAAAGTCCGGATCTATAGGCATCTTTATCGTTTTGATCTTTGTCTGAATATTATATAAACCATATGTGAAATGCCGAGCCCAATTATTAGGATCTACTGATATCTACAGAGGACTTCTATGACTGTATCGCTTCTTCAACTTTGTTGGCCATAAAATCCAGGTCCTTTTCTGTAATTGAGGGATGTACGGGTAGCGAGAGAACACTTTTTGAAGCCCATTCTGTTATCTCTAGTTCTCCATTATGAAATTGTGAGTAGAATGGTGTTTCATGAACTGGTGGATCATAATAAATAGTTGCGCCGATTCCACTGTCATTTAGGAATTTTTTTACCTTGTCTCGAGAATCATTTAAGGCCACTGTATAGAGATACCAATTATATTTTGTCCTCTGGTTTTCGTGTGGCAGGACAATATTTTTATTCTTAATTTTATCGCCTAACAGCTGCCCTAGCTTTTTTGCGTTATTGGCCCTTGTGTCCAACATGGATTGAATCTTTTTCATCTGAGTTTTTGCAATAGCTGCCGAAATTTCTGGTAATCTCATATTGAAACCTATTATCCGTGTATCATACCCACTCACCATTCCATGATTTCGAATCATTCGCAGCTTTTCTGCAAATTCATCGCTATTGGTAGTAATTGCACCGCCTTCGCCTGAGGTCAAGACTTTTGACGCATACATGCTAAAACACCCCATTTGACCTATTGTCCCTGTCTGGTTTCCATCGAATGTGGATCCTAATGATTGACAGGCATCTTCTATAACCATCAATGAATGTTTATTTGCTATCTCCAATATTTCATCCATCTTTGCAGGATGTCCGTATAGGTGAACTGGGATTATTGCCCTTGTTTTTTTGGTAATCTTGCCTTGTAAATCCTGAGGATTCATTGTATAGGTATCTTTCTCAATATCGACAAAGACCGGTTTGGCCCCTGTACACGCGACTGAATTTGCAGTTGCAACAAATGTAAATGATGGGATCAATATTTCGTCTGCTTCTTTGATCCCTGCAGCAAGAATTGAAGCGTGCAAGGCGGCAGTGCCAGAATTTACTGCGATCGCATGTTTAATATGCAAGAAATTAGCCAACAGCCCTTCAAAATCCTGAACTCTTTTACCGCCAGAATTAGAGGCGGAGGTTAAAATTCCCTCATCCAGTACCTTGAGAATCTCTTGTCTTTCATCATCATTTATTTGTGGTTTATTTATGGGTATCATAAGTGATTCACTTGACTAATAATTTCCTATTATACAAAATAATAATGCCATTTATAATTAAAACGGCCCATTTGCCTATTGACAGCATTTAAACAAATAAAAATAAGAAATATTCCAAGAAATTCAAGCAGATGTGGCAGAGTGGTCTTCTTAGATTTAAGAACACAATAATGCGTCGGCCTTGAGTCAGGCCGAAAGAAAGCCGATTCGCCTTCGGGCGAGCAGGAGTTCAAATCTCCTCATCTGCGCCATATTCTATCTGAAATCTCAAAAGTATTTACTTAATGAGATTGATTAGATTGGAAAATTAAATAGAATTATAAAAAATCACTTGTAATGCAGCATATGGAAAGAAGACAGCTAATTCGACTTGTTATCCCTTCGGCACTTGTTATTATTGTTAGCATCATGACCATGAAATATTCCCCTTCTGAAACCTTGGTGCCATTACCTTCTCCAGTATCAAATACAGGCAACTTAACAAACTCAAAGGGAGTAGAAATTACTGCACAGGGATTGCAAGCTCCAAGGGCTATCGATATTTCTAAGGACGGAAGAATTTTCATTACAGAAAAACGTGGAAGTATTAGAGTTGTTGAAAATGGTACCCTCTTAGCAGAGCCATTAGGTGACATAAAGGTTGAAAACATAGGGGATGGCGGTTTACTGGGTCTTACACTGCATCCAAATTTTACGCAGAATCACATGTTCTATGTATATTACACATACTCAAATAACACCGGATTATTCAACAGAGTTTTGATGCTCCAAGAAAGCAACAATAGAATAATTGGTTCAAAGACAATAGTGGACGGTATTCCGGGGGGTGAATATCGTGATGGTGGTCGCATTAAATTTGGACCAGACGGAAAACTTTATGTGTCAACTGGAGATGCCTCAACTCCAGAACTATCTCAGGACTTGAATTCACTGGCAGGAAAAATTCTTCGTGTTAATGAAGATGGAACTATTCCGCATGATAATCCATTTTCAAATTCAAGCGTGTATGCATATGGTTTCAGGAATGTTCAAGGATTAGCATGGGATATAGAAAGTGGGGAGCTATATGCTTCTGATCAGGGAGCAGCTGGCAATGACGAAATAAATTTGGTGTTACCAGGTAAGAATTATGGTTGGCCCAACGAAGAATGCAATAGTAACGGTGAGAATACTGGACCGTTGCTTTGTTTTAATCCATCT
>JAATVN010000138.1 GCA_014523595.1 Nitrososphaerales archaeon TH5888
CATCACTTCCAAAGGGAGATGGTGTATGGACTGATGTTTCGCTTGTAAATGCAGCAGGCGCTGATTCATATCCAATAGCAAGCTTCTCATACTTACTCTTGAACAAAGAGTTGAGTACAAATCCAAATCTTGACCAAGCCAAAGCCAAAGCATTAGTCGATTTCATCTCATGGGCAATAACTGACGGTCAGAAACAGGCTGAAGGTTTAGACTACGTTCCGTTGCCTGATGGCGTGGTAAAGCTCAATCAGGATACATTGAAATCACTTACATTCAATGGTCAACCAATAGCGTAATAACTATAGTAGAAGATCAGCAATGAAAAACGTCCAGGCTCCCTTTCTTTATTTTTTATATTTGCATCAGACCACTTTTACTTCTAGTAATATTATCCCGAATAACAATAATAACAGCTTGATTACATTATCTGTCCTTGACGGACAATTGGCAGGTTCTCTGATATGACTGCGTTAGACTCAAAACACAGACGGTATTTGTCAGCGCTTTTTGTAGTTAGAAATAAAAGACATGATAAATTGTTTTCAGGACTTGTTGTTGGAGCAGCTGTGTATACGTTACTTATGGTAGGACTTGTCGCTTTTTCGGTTGCCAAAGGATCTGTTGATATCTTTTCTTACGAAGGGGTTCAATTTTTTTATCAATCAGATTGGAATGCAGTTGAAGGCAGAGAATCATTTGGGGCTTATCCATACATAATTGGTACTCTTTTGAGCTCCGCCATAGCGATGGCCATTGGAGTTCCAATTAGTTTGGCCATTGCTATGTTTATTTCAGAAATTGCTCCTCCGCGTATAGGCACACCTCTATCTTTCATAACAGAACTTCTTGCTGCCGTCCCCAGTATCATTTATGGACTTTGGGCATTATTTGTATTCAGATTCTGGGTAAGAGATTTGATAGAAATGCCATTATACAATGCTTTTGGTGGTTACATCCCGTTCTTTGCAAAAACTCCATTTGGGCTTGACATTTTTACAGCAGGCATTGTGCTGGCAATTATGATAATTCCAATAATATCTTCTATTTGCAGAGAGGTCATGAGGGTAGTTCCCGATTCTCAGAGGGAAGCTGCATATAGTCTTGGAGCTACTCGTTGGGAGACCGTCAGAATGGCTGTGTTCCCCTATGTCAAATCAGGGCTTGTGGGTGCATCTATGCTTGGACTGGGCAGAGCTGTAGGAGAAACAATACTCGTTACCATGGTTATTGGTAACGTAATAGGTCCTAGCGCAATTCCTACCACATTGTTCTCACAAGGTCAAACACTTTCAAGTTTAGTTGCAAATGAATTTAATGAAGCATCATCAGAACTACATTTATCAGCCCTGATTGCTTTAGGAGCCATACTCTTGGCCCTGACAATGGGAATAAACATTGCAGCTCGTTTTCTAGTAAAAAAGAAAATCAAGGCGTCATCAGGGGCCAAATCGCAATGACAGTTGATTCAAATTCAAATTCAAATTCAAAACCAAAACAAAACTACAGAGATATTTTGCAGGAAACAGTAAACAAGAAGTACAGAAAGCGTTTACTCCTTAATAGACTTGTTACTATTTTTACGATTGTTTGTGTCATTGCTGCAGTAGTGCCCCTGGTTAGCATTTTGTTAGAAGTTGTCAAGAATGGAGCTAGTGCCATTAGTATTGAATTTTTAACACAACCACCAGGTTCTATGGGCTCAGGTACTGGTGGTATCGCCCCTGCCATACAAGGAACCATCATAGTCGTAGGAATTGCCTCCCTTATTGCAGCGCCAATCGGTGTACTAGCAGGTATTTATTTGTCAGAATTCGCCAAAAAAGGGGAATTTGTCGAAATAGTGAGATTCTTCAATGACGTACTTACAGGTCTACCATCAATAGTTATTGGTATTGTAGGCTATACTGCCATTGTCTTATCCATAGGTTCTTTTTCAGTACTGGCTGGCTCAGTTTCACTTTCAATAATTATGATCCCAATTGTAGTGCGAGTCACAGAAGAGACTTTGAAGGTGGTACCGTATTCTCTGCGAGAAGCAGGTCATTCTTTGGGAATTTCAAAGACAAAAGTTACACTTTTCGTCATCCTTCCTAGTGCCAAGAACGGAATTCTCACAGGTATTGTAATCGCCATATCAAGAATTGCAGGTGAAACTGCGCCACTCATAATGACAATACTAGGCACAAGCCTGTTCTTTACAGGAATCACAGGACCTGTAGATGCATTACCATTGAGAATTTGGAGACTAGCCAGCCAGCCATACGAATCAGCCCATGCTTTTGGATGGGGTTCGGCCCTGATTTTGATATTGATGATCTTGGCACTGAGCATGGGATTAAGATTTTTGGCTCAAAGAAGGTCGCTTAAAGCCGTCAAGTGATCAATATGTCTATATTTACTATATAGATAATGCATAATTATCGATCTTCTTAAATAAGAAATGTCAATTGGCCATAGAGGAACCCATCGAAGATAAGGAAGAAGCAGTTCAACAAACTGCCGAAAGATACAAGGTAAGGATTGAAAAAGTTAATGGGTGGTATGGCTCTAAAAGAGCAATAAGAGACGTTAACCTAAATGTCAAGGAAAAAACTGTAACAGCGTTTATCGGACCGTCAGGCTGTGGTAAGACTACACTTCTCAGGTGTCTTAATAGAATGCACGAAATGACTCCTGGAGCACATGCTGATGGTCGAGTCGTGGTAGATGGAATTGACATTTATGATAAATCAATTGATCCGGTTATTATCAGAAGACGAATCGGAATGGTTTTTCAGAAACCAAATCCATTTCCTACGATGAGCATTTTTGATAATGTTTCAGCAGGTCTAAGACTCAATGGTATGAACAACAAGACTATCATCAGAGAAATTGTGGAGGAAAGTTTAAGAAATGCTGCATTGTGGGATGAAGTAAAAAATGATCTAGATAATCCAGGAATGAGTCTATCTGGGGGACAGCAGCAGAGACTTTGTATTGCAAGAGCACTTGCGATGCAACCTGAAGTATTACTAATGGATGAACCAACATCGTCACTAGACCCTATTGGTTCATCAAAAATAGAAGAGCTTGTCAGAGTTCTAAAGGACAATGTTACTATTATAATAGTCACACATAACATGCAACAGGCTGCCAGAGTATCAGACTTTACTGCATTTATGTATCTTGGCGATTTGATAGAATACGGATCAACAAATCAAATATTTATGAACCCAGAAAAGGAACTTACAGAACGCTACATTTCTGGCAAATTTGGTTAGGTTTTCATACTAAGAATTGACGCGACTTTTAGACATCGGATTACAAAGAATTACAAATCTAATAATGGATATGGGCCACCTGTCCGTAGATCTTGTTAATTCGGCGCTAGAATCATATGATAAAGGAATCATGCTACGTCCACAGATTTTTGAGGGTTCTGAGAAACTTAGATTCCTGCAAATGGAAGTTACTGATTTTGCTACTGAATTGATAGCAAGGTACCAGCCAGTTGCCAGGGACCTTAGACTCATCCAATCATTTATGGATGCAGCATATGGTTTTTCAAGATTTGGCAGATATGCCTATGATATTGCTGAAGTGCTGGAAACAATAGGTCCTTTTCCAGACTGTGACAAGAGCCAGGTTACTACGATGGCAAAGACAGTTAAAGAGATGATAGAACTAAGCGTAACATCTCTAGAAAAACTTGACAAAAACGCCTCTCAGAAATTATACATGATGGATGATAGTGTAGATTCTGTTTTTAGAAACTATCTAAAGAAAGCCATAACTCAGACAAAGAAAAGAAACTTTGAGCCAAAATGCTATGTCTCATCTCTGCTAATACTTCGATACTTGGAAAGAATCTCAGACCATGCCTGTTACATAGGAGATTGTGTACACTACGTTGTCACAGGCGATCCGAGCCCAAGGCGTTAAATAACTATATAGAATATGTATATCTATATGATAACTACAGATCACTAATCACAAAACCCATATTATACTGATATCTAAATATCTATATTGCAAGCATTTGAAAATAATGAAGTAAGGAAGATCCAGTATACCGGTAGATCTACCTACGTGCTATCACTTCCAAAAAAGTGGGTCAACGAATTAAAGCTCAAGGCTGGTGATCCCGTTACAATAATGAGGGAAGCCAATAATTCGCTTTCTATAGTCCCCAATGTTGTAAGGGGTCCTAGTAGTTTAGAAGCTACTTCTTTTGTTACCAGTGATAAGAGTGGTCCTACGTTGAAGCGTACCGTAGTATCCATGTATTTAAGGGGGTTTAATGTAATGCATTTAAGATCAAAAACAGGAACAATTCATCCTTCACAGCGAGATGCAATCAGAGAAGTTGTTCGCAGGAATCTTATTGGAACTGAAATAATTGCTGATTCATCTGACACGGTAACAATTCAGGTATTGTTGAGCCTTCCGGAATTATCTATTAACACAGCTGTTAGGAGAATGTTTCTAATAGGTTCATCGATGCACAAAGATGCAATTTCTACGCTGTCGGGAGATAGCCAGGAATTGTCCAAGACAGTAATAAAATCAGATGACGAAGTTGATAGATTCAGCCTTTATGTACTGCGAAACCTTGTCATTGCTTCTCAGAATGAAAGCACCTTAAAGGCAATAGGCCTGAAAAGCCCCGCAGATTGTCTCAGTTATAGTGCAGCAGTAAGGAGTCTTGAGAGAATAGCCGACCATGCTTCTGAAATTGCCATTAAGAGTTCACTGATAGGAACAGTTCCTGAGGAATTAAGAAAGAGAATTGTAAAAATGAGTGATTTATCACTGCAACTTCTAAGCGATGCAATTGAAGCGTTCCTTAGAAAGGATTATTACTTGGCCGACAGTATAGTGGATAAATCTGAAAACATTAGAACAATTGAAGATGACATTATAGCACTAATCGATAAGGATAAGAATCCAAGGAATTACAACAATATCTATGTCAAACTGATTCTTGACCACATAAGAAGAACTGCAGAATATTCATTTGACATTGCCGAAGCTGCAATGAACCAGATAGTAGGCGAAGTTATAGAAATTAGATAAAATTTCTAATCTACGAGTCGATGCAAGTCAGGTAAATTATAATGATAATTAAATAACTATCTTCATTGATATAGCAAATAACTTTCTAATTTTTTTCAAGCAATCTCAGGAATATAAAAATAAGTTCAAATAATTAGTTGCTAGTTGCTTTATTATCAATGATCTTTGTTTGGAAATAGGACGCAAACCCTCAGTATATATTAGGTAAAACCGTCGAATATGTTAAGGAAGGTATGGCAGAAGTTCTAAGGGTTGAAACGCATTGTCATAATGTTTTTTCAAATCACAATAATTACCTTTCAAGATTACCATTTGACTGTGGGGTCACCTTGGAAGAACAATTAGAAAATGCTGCTCTTCAGAAAATTGATGTAATGTTTGTTACAAACCATAATACTCTTGATGGTTACTCCCAAATTTTAGAATATAAACAGAATCATGAAAAATATCAAAATATAACAATCTATCCTGCTGAAGAGATAACGATTAACAATAAGGGTCATGTGTTGGCGTACGGTATAGAAAATGAGATAAGGCCCGGTATGACTCTGGATGAGACTCTTGATGAAATAAGAAAACAAAATGGTACATCTTGTGCTGCTCATCCCTTTGCGGTTTCAAATGGTATAAGAGAAGAAGCAAGAAAATGCGATATAATTGAATCATTTAACAGTAATAACGTTGATATCTTTTCAAATCTAATTGCTGAAAGGTTTACCAAACAAAATAACCTGAAATCAATAGTTGGTAGTGATTCTCATGTCAAATCAACTATCGGAAGGAGTTTTAATACAGTAGAATCAGAAAATAACATTGATTCAATTTTAGAGAGTTTGGCAAAAGGTAGGTTCAAAATTGGAAAGTTTAACTATGCAAGCAAAGAAGAAATGCATGAACATGCTCATTACATTATATCTTCATCTCGTCAAACTATATTAAATTCAATAAGGGAAACAAATCCGAAATTCCATTCAGTAGTCAAATGGGCGATAGATTCTTTTATTTCAAATCCAAATTCCAGGCTATGGCATTTAATGAGTTCGCTTGGCATGTATCTGTCAAAACGTATATCAAAAAAAGTGAACATTTATGGATACAACCCAGTAATTCTTGAAGAAAGGTCATGGCCCAATCTCATATCGTTGAGTTTAAGTCCGTAATCTAGCAA
>JAATVN010000139.1 GCA_014523595.1 Nitrososphaerales archaeon TH5888
GATCATTGCTACTATTTCTGTTCTACTTCTGTATTTCATATCAAGATACACTAAACTTATTTATTTTAATGTATTGGCACAATAATCTAGAACATAACTACATTCACGCTGCATCTTGGATTGTTATACGGTATATAACTGAATAATTTACTGTAATAATATGCCTAAAAAAAGAAAAGATAATAATTCGTTTAATTCATTTGCGGTCCATTAAGCTGTATCTTTAGTAAGCACTTCATTTAGCCAATTACCTTCCGTCTCATCATCTTGAGCATCACCGGAGACCGTCGGCCTTTGTTTTTCGTTGTTCTCAGTGTCATCAATGTCAGATTCCATTCCCACTTCACTAACATGGTCTTCATCTGCTTGACTTTGGCTAATGTTCATAACTTCTGATTCATTTGAGACTATCTCTGAGTATGGTTGAGTAATTCTTGAGAGAAAGCTGTTTATTTCATCTTTTTCCAGTTGAATACGATCTAATAATTCGGTAGAATTTGTATTGATTTGTAGATACGTTTCTTCAACAATATCATTACTCCTATATTGTAACTTTGCATCGAAAATAATTGTTTTGATGGTAGTACTTTGTACACCCAGTTCTCGTAGCCTTGAATTCAAAGTATTTACGACATCTTGTTCGTTACTTTCCAAATCAACCAATCTCTTCTCATATATTAAATGCAGAACTTCAGCGTCATCCTTCATTAGATCGTTTTCCGCTACCAAGTTTTCAAGTGCCTTAACCCTCTTGAGAGTAAGATTTTTTTGTCTCAGTAATTTCTGCGCGTCCATTCGCCACTTTGGTATAAAAATTACATAGTCTCCCTGGACGAGCAACTGTTCATATGATAGCTTCTGCAATCCAGTTGAACCACAATCCACGCCAACCGACTCTATAGAACCATCTATATCAGTGACTAATCCAATTACCTTACCCACGTATGCGCCGTACATGTCCTTTACCTGTTTCCCTACAAACTCGAGCTTTATGTCGCTCATGAGATTGAGTCGATATATGGATATAATGATGGCAATGTTAAAAATAATGAATAATTTAGTAGATGTTTTAATACTTGATGCGCAAGTATTTTGAAAATACTGAAAACCGAATAAATATGTATAAGGATTATTTTGTATTAATATTATGAATTTCAACACCGATTATGATTTTTCGGACAAAGAAAAATCAATACTCGACCAACATTTTTCTAATTCAGATAAGCATGTCTTTGCGATTACAACTCCTAGACAAGTCGACAGAGGTGCTCTGATGTCGAGATATTCTCGATCTGATAAAACAATGAGAAAGATTTTTTTGGATGAATTTGTAGCAAACCCGAACAGAGGAAAGGAATTCTATAGTAAGATATTGTCAGAATATGGTGATGATTCTGTTGCGGAATTGGGAGAAGCACAAATTGCTGTGGAGTGGATTTCAAACATTGCAGCAAAAAAGATAGAGGATCAAAGAATCGGATTATCCTATTTAGAAAAATCTTCTCGGTATATACCTTTTGATAAGAAAGTTGGTAACATGTATAAATATTATAGGGATGAGAGAATACTTAAATCAAAATACGCAGATCTATATATAGAGTCTTGTGATCACGCCTTTAATGTTTATAGTAAAAGTATCAATGTAATGCAGAGATTTATCTCAGAAATAGAACCAATCGATGATTTTATGTATTTTGATTCAATTTCAAAATCAGAAAAACCCTTTTCCAAACTAAGCAACGATCAAGACATAGAATCGGCGAAGAAGGTATATCACAGTACGGTAAGATCCCAAACCCTTGATATTCTTCGTAATTTGCTACCCGCCTCCACTCTTACCAATTTAGGTATAACTGGAAATGGTAGAGCATTTGAATACCTTTTAACAAGGTTGTATTGCTCCGAACTGAATGAGCTCAAGGATTTAGCTCATTTATTGAATTCTGAACTCGACTGTGTTATACCATCTTTTATCAAACGTGTAAATGAAAAACACGGAAAATCTCTTCAGTCATTCATGATAAATACCAACAAGGAGATATCAAAATTGACAGACAAATATCTGGAGGATATTAAGCCTGATTTTTCTCCTGTGGATGTGAGATTAATTGATTATATGGATAGTAAGGATGCAGAAGTGAAGGTTATTTCTGCAATATTATATGAAAATGCAAAAGGGCAATCACTTCATGATATAACAAAATTAGTCAAATCATTTCCACAAGCAAGAAGGAATGAAATAATCTTTGCCTATACAAAATTTCGCGGAAATAGAAGGCACAAGCCAGGTAGAGCCTTTGAAATGGTTGAATATCTGTTCGAAATGTTTACTAACTTTGGGATGTTCCGTGATTTGCATCGTCATAGAATTCTTACTATGGAAAGACAATTGCTTTCTACTAAACATGGCTATGACATTCCTAAAGAAATTATTGATTCAGGTATTGAAAAAGATTTCAAAGATTGCATGTATCTTTCCAGTAATACTTATCAAAATATTGTAAAGACCATGCCGGTTGAAGCTCAGTACGCCGTTAATTTTGCCTATAAATATCCATATTTTATAAAGATAAATTTGAGAGAATTATACCATGTGATTGAATTGCGTACTACGGCACAAGGACATCCTGATTATCGTTACATATGTCAACAAATGTTTAAAAAAATAAATGATATTCACCCACTTCTTATGAAAGGGATGAAATTTGTGGATCTGAATCAATATGAGCTTGGAAGATTTGATACCGAAAAGAGAAAAGAAATGAAGAGAAGGGAATTATTATCTTCAAAAAATTAGTAAAATGC
>JAATVN010000140.1 GCA_014523595.1 Nitrososphaerales archaeon TH5888
AGTTGATTAGTTTTTTGAAATTCCTTTATTAAATATAAAAATATGTTGAAATTATTTCTAATTAAATGTAAAAATGGATCAAAATGCCTTTGAGAAATTATGAAATATAACCTTAGATTTACCAGAAACAATTGTAAAGGTTCTTAAACATAATAACTGGATTCGATAAAGATTTCCAGAATCATTATTATCACTTATTTATTTGATATTCTTTTTGCAATAATAAACTATCATGTGAATGCAAGATAATTTAGTTTACATAATAACGAACAATTAAAAACACATCGGGTGAGATATCGCATTTTTCTTGCATTATTTTAGTGACTAATGTATTAAAGGTCGTTATTGACAATCGAAACAATTTGCAATCCGACAACACGTCTTTAAACTAGATAGATTAGAGACTGTAAGATGTTTCAATATCAATCAAGTCAGACACTCTAGGTCAGTTGGCGATTTGAGATTGTAAACCGACACATGAATAACTAATCTACATTCAATTAAGGGGACCACTTTGGCAAGTAACATTCCAAAACACTGAGAACTATTTGTAGCAGTGATTCCGACTAGAAGTCTTTATACTGACTAATGTAATGAATATAGAATATGCAATACGATCTAAGTGTACTATGTAATGGTATTTTTGAGGTTGATGAAAAAATACGTTTTGTTGGAATAATAGATCAGATGGGTAAATTAGTTGTAGGAAATATGAAAAAGGGTTTACCGTCTTTAGAAAGAGACGATGGGTCAATCAGGCTTTATCTTGGTTACGCTATAAATACTATGCTAAGACGTGATTTTGATAATGTTTTTGGTAAAGTTCTTTATACCTTCTCTGAAAGGGAGAAAATAAAGCTCTTGACAGTACCAATGGATAATTATTTACTCCTTGTTTCTATCGATAAATTATCAGATCATGTTAAATTGATAAATAAGATAATGGTTGTTGTAAAAAAACTAACTATGCCGTGATCTGATATTCCAAGAAGGGTAATTTTATTTGCATTAATGTTTATTCATTTCTACTAGTGACAAGAAAAAAAGCAATCCTACTAGATGCATCGATGAAATGATAATCGATCTCTGTTATGTATATTAATTTTACCCACACATTTCATTTCATGATAATTATTTTGGACTGACAAGAATTTTATTAATTCTTCTCTTTTCCCATATTAGCAAGTAAATTATGCCAATTACCAAAAGTATCTCTAATGACTTGGCCATGATTCCTGCGATATCAATACTTTCTGCCTTATTGTCTGGTGACAATGGGGGCGCCACGACTACTGAGTATGCATACAGTCCTATGAGAACGGAGGTTCCGATAAATCCAAAGAGATTCAAGGCGACCCGTTTCTTATATTGACTTAAAATAAAATTTCTGTTGTTACCAGAGTACGGTTCAGTAGTAAAATTCATCAAAATATACAAAATCCCATATGCGACCTGAGCTCCTGCTGCAGCCATTAAGAAAACTGAATAATAGATTTGTAGAGAACCATGTTCGGGAAAAATTGCCAAGTGAACCAGGCCCCCTGCTATTGCAAGTAGCATAATGATGTACTTCAGAGTTTCTTTTTCTGGTACCGCGCCAGTAACAGAGATCTGCCTTCTTCTCTTCAAATATGTTCTACCTAAGACTAAACCTAGAACTATGATGGGGGTCAAAATAGAAATCACCAGGAGGGAATTTCTAACCAGTCCCCACGAATCCGAGATAGAAACATTGAATATCACACGTTGGCAATTACAATCCGCTATACTAGACAAAATGGATCTTGGGGCATCTAATTGATTGTGATTCACCATTTTGTCATCATTTGCTACACTAAGCACTATTTCATATGAACCAGAATATGGGAACACATAGTATAGATTAAAATCTCCAATATCTCGTACAGTCCAAGGGAAACCTTTTACTCTTTCACCAGTGCTCTCTTGATATATCTCAACCATTGTCTCAATATCATAAACATCGTTTCCATCAAAATCTTGTACGCTGAACGTTATCTGTGTTGGTTCGTCAGGTGCCGCGTATTCCGGATCTAACGCCATATACGGATAATACTTTCCGATCCCATCCCTATTTGATCCCCCATTATAATGAGGAGTATGAGAAAGATGTGCAAATGAGACAAAGTTAGGAATAAAAGTTGATACTAATATGAAAATTAAGATTGAAATCAAAACATAATGGATTTTCATATTATTGATGTGAGAACTAGCGTAATGGTTTCATATAAGTCGTGCATGCAGTTTAGAAAGTTCTTTCAGAATCAACACAGTTTGTGCCGTATTGATGTCTGTAATTAAAGATGAGTTTACAGATGTCGTATTTGTCTTTCATATTAAAGACGGAATAAGAAAAATTTATTTCAGCAATCAATTAACTCCTTTCTCTATATTTGGGTAAATTGATAAGTGCAGATGAATATTTGAATAATTTTCCTCACGGTACATTTAGAAATAATCAAGATAATGTAATTAAGCAGATTTGTGAAGCTTTCAATTCTGGTTATAAATGCATTATTTTGGAAGCACCAACAGGGTTTGGCAAGAGTGCGATTGCAATAACTATAGCACGAACTCTTCGGTCCAGCTACATATGTACTGCCACTAAGGACCTTCAAACTCAATACTCTCATGATTATAAGTTTCTAAAAGTTGCTAAAGGAAAAAGCAATTTTCAGTGTAGAGTAAAGGAAGACTTTATCGACGCTGGAAAATATCTTTGTGCTTCCTGTAATTCAAGAAGTGAAATTGAGTGTAAACATACCTCCTGTGACTACGGACCATGTTTATCTGATGAATCAATGGAAGGATCTGGATGCAAATACAGAACTTTCATAAATGATTACAAGGTAGATAACAAAGGAAAGGAAAATGAAAGAATTTTCATAAGTGGAGATAAATTAGAAAATTATAAAAATGAATATTCAGATTGGATTCATTTAAAAAATTTTGATTCTCCTAGCGAATGGAATCCGTGTTACTATTTTGACCAATTATTTCAGGCTTTAAAGGCGAGTCATTCAATTTTCAATTACTCTATTTTTTTGTCGTTACTAGCAAACAAGAATATGATGCAACAACGAGAATTGCTTGTCTTGGATGAAGCACACCTGCTCGAAACTGAAATCGTAAAATTTAGAGGACTTTCTATATCAAAGAAACGCTGGCGGCGATATATTCATGACTTTAAGATGATCGATTATGGATACGATATGCATGGTTGGCTAGAATTTTTGATTGATTTGGAGAAGACTATGCTAGTTTTAATAGGATATGACTCTTTAGCACACGCACTGGTAAAGGAACGGAAAGTAAAATATGAATATGACTCTACGAGCAATCCTAAAGCCAGAAGCAGAAGAATAGTGAGTGCGTCAGAACTGTTTGAAGATGATGCTAGTCTTGAATTAAATATTAAATTTGAGAATGGAAAAAACATACATATTGATAAGGAGTTATTGATTGATATTGTTCAAGATATCGAAAAGCTTACAAGAACTATAAATAATATTCTTTCAAGCCCTAAAAACTGGATAGTCTCAGAAGTGTATAAGGAAAATTACGACGTTACCCGGGTAGAATTCAAACCGTTGGATCCATCTAAATATATTAAAGCAATTGTCGAAAAATGTCCGAAAACCCTGATAATGAGTGCAACTATTTTGAATCATAAAACGTTTGAAAAAAACATAGGTCTTGATTCAGAAGATAACAATACTAAATTTATACAAATTCAATCAGACTTTCCAATTGAGAATAGACCAATTTTTCCTCTTAGCGTAGAATATCTTAATTTTAGTAATTTACAGCAGATGGACGTAAAGTCAAAGATATCGAGGGCAATTGACAATATAATGCATATTCATAGTAACGATAAGGGAATAATCCATACAAGCTCATACGAGCAGCTTAATTTTATCAAGGAAAACCTTTCAAAAATGAATTCAAGGAGATTAATCTTAACTGATCCAGAAATTGAAAGGGATGAGGTAATAAGGGAACATGCAGAAAGCACGAAACCAACCGTGCTCATTTCTCCATCGCTTCATACTGGACTTGACTTGAAAGATCACTTATCCAGATTTCAAATAATTACCAAAGTACCTTATCCTAACGTGGCTGACAAATGGACTTCAGAGAAGAGGAAAATTAATAAGGAATGGTATTATTGGCAGACAGCTCTGAGATTAGTTCAAGCATATGGTAGATCTGTAAGATCTAAGGACGATTGGGCAAAAACGTATGTTTTAGATTCTGCATTCAACTATTTTGTCAAGGTAAATAACAATATACTTCCAAAATGGTTCCTGTCTGCAATACGAAACTAGCCCAAGATCGTTGAATTGGGCTACGTAGATGTCAGTTAGCTTCTACTAACAATACTTGTACTCCATAAGAGACTGATTTATTCGTTTTTTAAATACCCTTCTGTTCCTTATATAAGGCAGCAGAAGAATATCAAATTTTGGATTTTATTATTTATTAAGATGTGTAGCTATACTATAGATTATCAGTTTCAGGTATCAAAAGGATTGATGGAAGGTTGTTAGTTTTTAGTGGCTAGGAAATGGCTAGTAGCCATTATAGACGATGAATCGGATATTGTTAACTTGTTCCGCGACGCTCTAAGCAAGATAAATGGATTGTCAATATTCACGTTTACGGACCCCATGGTAGCCCTTGAACACTTTAAGATTAACAAAGGTGCTTATGCACTCGTAATCTCAGATTTAAGAATGCCTGGTATCAATGGTACAGATTTAGTTTACAAAATAAAAAAGGAGAATCCCTTAGTAAGAACGTTACTCATGACTGCATTTGAAGTGGATGATAAAGTATTCGAGGAATATGTAAAGAATGATATAATAGATGGTTTTATTCAAAAACCTGTAAAGTTGAGAGATCTGCTTTCTGAAGTCCTTAAACAAGTGAATATTTACAAGAGAATAAAATAAATCTCAATTTCATTTACCGGAATACAAGTATCGACAAGTATACTTGTCTATTTGAACTTGCAAATTCCTTATCAAAACTCTGTTCCGGATAGTTCCTTGATGAAAAATCTAATAAACGATCAATTTGTCAAATAAGGTAAATTGCTGATAATTAACAATAATGAGCTCAAACAAAATATTCTTACTGCATTAGCAGATAAGGAGATGTTAAAAATATTGAATCTTTCAATGTACAATTCCAAATCTGTCAATGACATTATCAGGGAAAGTGACATTAGCTATACCACTGTCTACAGAAAAATCAAATGGTTGTTGGATAAAGAATTACTTGTAGTAGATAAGATCAATTTATCGCCAGAGGGGAAAAAATTTACTACATTTCGTAGTGTTCTCAGAAGCATTGTTATCAGATACAAACAAAACGAAATTATTGTAGAAGCTGAAAAAAATGTTGATTTGATTGGAAAAATAGGGGGACATTTTTTTTCAATACATAACACAATGTAGCTGGTTATTTCATTTCAATCATCAGTTTCCCACTCCTCCTTGAATAATAAAATCTGATCCAGAGCATTAGGGAAAAGAATATCATAGCTACGGTATGCAGAACAGTCCCTAAATCACCCATACCAAATATTGTAAAAATTTTTTCTTCCTGCAAAAATCTTATTATCTCTCCTACTACCCATATGATAACGAATATAGACATCTGGAATTGGAATTTTCGCAAACTTCTCGAACTTAGAGCTGACCAACTAAACACAGCAAGCGAAATTACTAGTAGAAATATGGTACTCTTTTCCAAAAATAGTAAAGCTGTTTCACTCAAGGGACTTTACCTCTTGCTTTGACTTAATAATCAAATAGCTAAACCCAAAGAAAATCAAAATTATGACTGACAATGGTTCCAAAAGACCTTCTGAAAGTAATTCCTGATCAAAGTACGAAGTCACGTGGTAAAGTGAATGAACTACCGTAAATACAAGAAAGATTATTGCCAACTGTCGAATCATCCCTTTTGATTTAATACTAAAATATGTTAAAACTACTGAACCTGCAAAAAAAGCAAGTCCGCTGATAAGATGTAAGTATGATTCGTCTATCAATTTTGTTATGTAAGTAGAAAATCCTTTATAATCATATCCTCGTTAAGTATAAAGAATGATTTTATACGGCACTCTAAAATAGAAACCTTTCTTTCATGCAGAGTAAATATTAATCAGACTCCTTTAATTTATTTTATTATGTTATAAATATCGTTTCCTTGATACTTAAACATGATATAGCGGATCGAAAGGAAATTGTCTACTGTGAATTGGAGAAATATGTAGTATCCATTTTTGTCTCATAATCTTGTAATATATGCGATAGTTTCAATGATGGATTTCAAATGTGAAATTTTAAAGAAAATTAATTAAGTATACCTTGGGCAATATGATTATTGAAAGCTCGACTTAACGATCTTTTAATGATCACTATCTTGATCGCTGGATTATTCTTACTTTTTCCTGGAGGCATTAAACAAACTATGGGCCAGGGTGACAACAATAATGACACTGCAACTTCAAATGCGAATTCACTGACAGGGAATAACACGATTGTTCTTAACCCATCTGAAGTTAATGGGACATATAGATGGGTTAACAATTCTGGTGGAATTAATCCGACTTTAGATATTACAATGGGTAATGAATATCAAATCAAGATAAATAATCCCACTGATGAAGAACATGAATTGATTATAGAAAATACTGAGAATTCAAAAGTAGCATCTAGTGAGGAAATTGAGCCTGGAAAGAATACTGAGTTTAAGTTTAAGGCAGATGAAACAGGTGAATTAAATTACTATTGTGAATATCATCCTGAGACAATGAAAGGGATTATTAAAATAATTGAGCCTATGTAAGAAATAGTACAATCTAATATTCAAATTATTACAAATTCATATATTGGCATGCGTTCCGCTTAAAGTATGGCTAATTTCCACACATCAAAAAAAATCCACGCCCCTGCTTCAGAAGTTTGGAAAGTCTTATCAGACATTGATAGAGAAACTGAATTCTGGCATGGAATTAAATCGATTAAAAACATTAGCAAATCAGGAAATATAGTGGAACGAGAAGTTGTTATTGCTTTCAAGAATTCAGTATGTAAAGAAACAGTTACAATACTGCCAATGAAGTCTATTACGACAGATATTACGGAAGGGCCCCTAAAGGGGAAAAAAGTAATTGTAATCAACCGTGACGGGGACAAAGCGAGTGTTGTTGATGTAGAGTGGGATATTCGACTGTCTGGTTTCATGGGTATCTTTTCAAAGATGGTTAAGAAGCATATTCTCGAGGGTACCAACGATGCGTTGAATAGAATCTCAAAGGAAGTAGAAAAATAAATATCTTAATGTTCATGATACTGGTTTAATCAAATGTTACATTAATCTATTAATGTTAGACCAACGAAACATTGGAAAAGATTGAAGATTTCATGATTACATTGAAGGACTCAGAATACAGATTGAATTTTTTTTCTTAATTATGCTTTATTTTAGAATATTGATAGTATAATTTGACTTACTTTAGTGACTTCAGCAAAGTATCAACTTTTAAAGTATTGACAATATCAATTTTTTTTGCCCACGCCCTCCTTGCTTGACCTATCCCAAATAAAAGGTAAGCAAAATGGACAGGATGATGTGCATCAGAATTTATTGCCAGTTTGACCCCATTTTCAACTGCGATGCGGATATGTTCATCCCTCAAATCTAACCTATTGTAATTGGAATTGATTTCTAGAACAGTTCTAGTCTCGCATGCAGCTTCAATTATTTTTTCTATGTCTATTGAATAGCCTTCTCTTTTGTTTATTAATCTGCCTGTAGGATGAAACAGTATGTCTACACTTGGGTTTTTTGCCGCCTTGATGAGTCTATCTGTTTGAATCTCCTTGGACAATGAAAAATTTGAATGTATTGAAGCTCCTACTATATCTAGTTTGTCAAGAATGTTGTTAGAAATGTCAAGGGTACCATCTTTAAGTATGTTGACTTCAGCAGAACTCAGAATCCTGAAATTAGTATCAGTATCAGCTGTTGAGTTTTCATTCACAGTATCATTTAATCGTTCGATGTTATTGATTTGGTCTAATAGTTGGAGCTCATCCAAACCATTTGCTAAACGAAGGCTCTTTGTATGATCAGTAATGGCAATATACTCTAATCCAAATTTTTTTCTTGCGTGTAAAGCCATATCATATATTGACATTGTGCCATCTGTAATTTCACTATGCGTGTGAAGATCCCCCTTTAGATCGCCATAGTCTATTAGTTCTAATCGAGTGTTTCTGTGTTTAGAAAAGTACTCAATTTCACCACAATTTTCTCTGAGCTCAGGTGGGATAAATTGAAGTTGGAGAGCTTCATAAATTTCTTGTTCGTTGTTTCCCGCAATTTTTTTCCCTCCTTTGTTATACAGACCCCATTCATTAAGATGAAGATTCATTGAAATTGCTAAATTGCGTAATGAAATATTGTGATCCTTATTCCCAGTAAAATATTGAGAAGCGGATCCGAAACTTTCTTCAGGAACTACGAGCAAATCAACACCTATTCCATTTCTAAGTTTTACAAATGCTTTTGCTCTTCCCTTGCCTTTGGTTTCTACAACCTCAGGCATGTTGACAAAAAAGTCAATCACTTTTTCCGGTTCTTCTGTAGAGACTAAAATATCGATATCCCCAATAGTTTCTCTCATCCTTCTGAAAGAACCTACGACAACACATCGAATTATGTTATCTTGACTTGTTAATCTGATCTCTATTTTTTTTATCAGTGGATATACATCTCCCAACAAGTATCTACGTTTATTTTGTTTTGACAACTGAATTGTTTTGAGTATGTTTTCTTCTTTAGTCTTTGAAAAACCCTTTAACTTTGAAATTTTTCCTTCTGATGCTGCTTTCTCTAACTCAGAGATGCTAGTGATGTTTAATTTCTCGTAAAGTATCTTCATCGTCCTGGGACCAAATCCCCTCAATTTGGAAAATTCGGATATCCTGATAGGTATCTTTCTCTTTAATTCTTCATGATAAGCAATTTTATTTGATTTGATAAGTTCCTCTATTTTGGATGAAATAGCATTACCTACTGATGGTATTTTTCTAAGACCCTGAATACCATCTTTAAGATAAATTTCCTCAATACTCAATGACAAATTTTCAATCACGTCGGCGGCTTTATCATACGCTCTAACCTTGTAGATCGTATTTGGATCTTTTTCTGCTAACTGGATAAGATACGAGATCTCGCGAAATATTTTAGCAATTTCATTATTTTTCATTTCGTAATTTTAGGTGCTTTATGTATAAGTTGTGTAAATAATAAATATAATCCTCACAAACCCTGAAGGCTCTTATGTTTCAAAAGTGATATCACTTCAATCAAGCGCAAGATGGATATATGAATTTAAATCGGCGTTGTATTTAGTTCGGCCGTGAAATATAATAATTTTCCCAACTCAAACCTAACCAGAAGTGCTCAAAAGTTTTTCCACACAAGTTAAATTGCATAACATTATTAATATTTGCCATGATTGAACTGGGATACGATTATCCGCTATACAGACCACCGTCAGAGTCCAATTCAATTATTTTTCAGGTTACTTTGGGATGCTCATTTAACAAATGCTCATTTTGCAATATGTATAGGTCTAAAGAATATTCCGAGAGACCGTGGGAAGAAATTAAGAGTGAAATAGATATTGTCTCTAAATCATATCCTCACACTGAAAAAATTTTTCTAGCAGATGGGGATGCCCTAAATCTTCGCACAGAAAAATTGATTGAAATATTGGATTATATTAGAGAAAAATTTCCAAATTTAAAGCGGATTTCTTGTTATGCAATGCCTAAAAATCTCCTTCAGAAGAGTTCCGATGATCTGACCATGTTGAACAATAAAGGACTGAACATGTTGTATGTGGGGATAGAAACAGGCAATGATGTTCTCCTTAAGAAGATCACGAAAGGAGCTACTTCAAAAGGTATTATAGATGCATGCAATAGGGCTAAAAAAAGCGGTTTCATTATTTCATGTATGATTATCTTGGGCGTTGGTGGTAAAAAATATTCAAAAGATCATATGAAGGAAACAGCCAGGGTTGTGAGTGAAGTTTCGCCAAACTTTCTAGCTGCTTTGACATTAATTCTTGAAGATGGAGTATACGATGAGTTTATGGAAAAATTTGGTGAACCATTTGAATCATTGGATGATGTATTAATACTGAATGAGCTTGAATTGTTGTTAAGTAGCATTAGCTCTACTTCGACTATTGTCTTTAGGGCTAATCACGCATCTAACGTTTATTCTAT
>JAATVN010000141.1 GCA_014523595.1 Nitrososphaerales archaeon TH5888
AGCACTTGAAAAAGTCGCTAGGGTCGCAACAGACTGGTTTTTGAATCACCTGAGGAAGACAACGCCAGGTGAGTAAATCTAGGTATGTTGACGGTTACTGCATTGCACTGTATACGCATTTTTCATATGTTACCGTCCACTTTCAATTGATCGACGAATCAGATTGATTTTCGAAAATAGAACTCAAGCTGCAGTAATGCTTGCTGGAAAACTGCATTGGTTAAAAGAAAGATGGACTAACTCGCTGATAGTCTTGGCGATACCAAGAGGAGGTGTAGTGACAGGCGAAGTCATTGCTAATGCACTTGGGGCTAGCCTTGACGTAGTTGTCTCAAAGAAGGTAGGAGATCCATTAAATCCAGAATTCGCAATAGGTGCTGTCATGCATGACGGAAGCTTTATTCCAAACGAAGATGTTATCAGCTACTTACATGTACCAAAACAATACATTGAAGAAAGTGTTTCTGCATTAAAGAAAGAGATAGATAGGCGTCTGATAAAATTTAGGGGAAATAAGACATATCACCTTGTAGGTAAGGTTGCGCTACTAGTCGATGACGGCGTAGCAACAGGTACAACAATGTTTGCAGCTATCAAATGGTTGAAAACCCAAAGATTAAAAAAATTGATAGTGGCAATTCCTGTAGGGCCACGAGATACAATCGAGAAACTCAGAGATATTGTGGATGAGTTGATCGTTTTACATTCACCATCGATTTTTGGAGCTGTCGGCGCATTCTATCAGAACTTTTCTCAGGTCACCGATGATGAAGTTGTGGAAATTATGCGTAAGTATAGGGCGAATCTAATACCTAATGATTCGTAACTTTCAATTTCCTATGTTTCTCTCTCTCAAATCATCATAGTAGGCCTTGTTATTCTGGCAGGCTTAACCACAATTGTAATATCGTTTTCCTTTAGTGAGTGATACAACTTCTCTTATAATTTAGAATTCCTTTCCCAACTCTTGCATTTCTGATCATAAAGTCTGAAAAGGATTTGCGAATATACCCACAAAATAATAGGAAAGCAAAATATTATCTGTGATGTTTATTTTCTTCTCTAAAATTCAGACGATACTAGCAGCTAGAGTCTTAGAAATTACTAATATTCTTCTGTATAATCATTTTACAGTAGCGCCATGCTCAACTGTTAATACGTGAATTCCTGATACACGCTCAAGATGCCGAATTATTATTATTTGAATGAAATAACATTGTAAGTTTAAGGCTTAAATTCTTGTACCAATGTACGCACATAAAATAAAAGTAAGTGCAAGTCGAGATATTATCAGATGTCAATATCAGACTTGTATGAAAGCTTCAATGAATTACGTAATACACCAGCTCATAATTTCATTGAGCCTGTAGTTATTGCAAAAGCTAGTGATTCAATTTCAGAGACAACTGGAATCCTTATGGATAGAAATTGTTATGACATATTCATACCCCTGTCAGGGAGAGTTGCGGCCCTAAACATGAGGGATTTTTTAGGAGTGAAAAATATCACCTCGGCAAATCCCTCCACTTTGGGAAAAATAATTCCAACTCTAAATTCTGAAACTACAACGGCAGAAGCTGCTAGATTGATGAGTTTGTATCGACTCAGAGCACTTCCACTAATGGAGAAAAATGAAATCAAGGGTCAGATTTCCGCCAAAAAAATTGTTCAAGCAATTAGAGATGTCATGCTTGTCACTGCCATCCCAAAAACTAGCGCATCAGATATTATGACGCCAAGCCCCATTGTTATAAGCAAGACTGATACGATTGCTTCGGCCAAGACAATAATGAAAAGAAGGAGAATAGATCACCTACCCGTACTCCAAGACAATCGCCTGGTCGGAATGGTAACTTCCAAGGATATTGTAGAGGTCATGTTAAGATCCGAAAGGATCGGTAGAAAATCACTTGGAATCGATGATACTCAAGATAGGCTCGATATTGCCATAAGTGGGATATTAGATAAGAACACTCTCACTTCAAATATTGACGATACACTTCAATCGGTAACTGATCTAATGGTATCACAAAATTCTACTTACTGCGTCATAAAGGGAATTGATGAAGTGCAAGGAATAATCACTTACAGAGATATAATCAATTTACTTGGGGAAAAGGTTGAAGAAGAAATTCCAATTTTTCTTATAGGCTTACCGGATGACCCACTTGATGCGGAGCTTGCAAAATCCAAATTCACAAATTTGGTGAAACTGTTAAAGAAGATATACCCAGATATAGAACAAGCGCGATGCCGTGTGAAGATAAGAGATATTCAAGGAGCGAGAAAAAGATACGAAATTGATGCTAACATAATATCTACACATGGTGTAGCTAGTTATGTCAACGTCGGTTGGGATTTGCCAAAAATGTTCGATCAGATGAGTGATTCGTTGAAGAAAAGACTGGCCCATAGAGTTAGTCAGAAACAGAAGGGATTGAGGTATAGGGTTCGACCTGCCCCTTAATTGGGCGGTAGAACATAACAGCTTATGGGAGCACCTTGGTCTTTTATCAGGATAGTTTTTGATATGGAATCCTATTCACATGTTCGCAGATCCTTTCCACAATATGTATGAGGCGTTTGTATTCGACACTCTTATCGGTTGCCAGTAGTTAAAGGGGGTTCATAAAAGTTCAGGGAGTAAAGTTAGCCTAACAACAGAAGGTTTGATCCGGCCTAAACGGAACAAGGAAGATTGGGACTAAGTCTTGATTATTATTTACAATATTTCTATATTATCATAAATCGAAGTCGTCTCTTAGTTTTCACTTATTACTACCAAGTTTTAAGATGCGATGAACGGATATCATTATGAATAATTGGTTAGGGAAACTATTGATAATTAACAGAACAAATATAGAGAACGGAATTTCTATGATTTAGGATGGTTTATTGAACAAACAATCGTTGGTTAAATTCAGAGGATATGATACACTAATCAATGATATATTAGAGATAGCAACTAAGGGTGTTACTAAGAAACAGATTATGGATGATTTCTCCTTGTCCAGACCGCAGCTTAGAAGGCTCACAGCAGAACTAATGAGCAAGGATTTATTGAGATATCATCAGAGCTTAGGTTTGCTCATGACATCTGCAAAAGGAAATATATACCTCAAAAAAAACGCCCCTAAGATACCTTCCGTATTGCTTAAACCAATAGATATTGCCAGGGAGACAATAACGTTAGATTCTGGCAGAACGTTACTAGATGCAAGAAACTTTATGTTAAGATACAATATAAGTAGAATAGCCATATCCCGTAATGGAAAGACAGTAGGAATAATTACTGAAAAGGATATTGCAAGGTACTTGTATGATAGTCCTCCTACGAAGCGTTTAAGCGAGATCTCACTAAAAGAATTCATTCGTAAGAATCTAATAATAGTCAATGAGAATTCAACTATTGATAACTGCTCAATGCTTATGTTAAAGCACGGCATAAGTTCTTTGATTGTAATCGACAAAGAGGGAAAAGACAAAGGCATAATCACAAAAACTGATCTGATTGAATATTATGCTTATCATCAATCTACACGCGTTTTGGTGCGTGAGTGTATGTCAAAGAAGGTACAATCTGTGGCGCCTGATGAGACAATACATATGATTGCAATGCTAATGACCACATACAGGATATCCCGGGTAGTTGTGGAAAAAAACAAGAAACCAATAGGCATTGTTACTGCCAGAGATTTTCTACCTATTAGTATCATTCATGGCACAGGTTCGTTAGGAAGATATTGGACGACCCGTAAAGATATAATTCTAGCTAAAAGGCATCAAAGGTTCATGCCCTCTGGACTGACAGGAGTTGTTTTAGCTCAGGATATCATGACTTCTTCACTTGTAATAGTTAGCATGAATACCCATATTGCAGAGGCTGCGAGAGTAATGATAAGGAACAGAATAAGCGGTCTTCCAGTCATAAACGAAAAAGGATCTCTAGTAGGGATAATCACTAAAACGGACATATTAAAAAAAGCACTCCAGTAACTCATATTAAGCTGTCTAGTTGAGAATTCAGAATTTCATTAAAAAACAACCAATAATGAATGACGTAATTTGCACCCAATAGAGTCTTAAGATTTTTATAAAGCACTCGTGTCCAGAAAAAGTTAGACAAAATTAATTGCGGCTTGTGCGATATGACCGATATTAGCAGCTCGCTAGAATTTAGAAATAGTCAAGTTCGTCTGTCATTCAACTTTCTCTTCTATCGGGCTAATCAGTAGAACTACTGCAAGCTAGTAATATCTTTCATTATCATAGTCATCAAATCTTGCCCAAATTCACGCTCAAATTGATGGTTGTGACGAGTGACGATGCTTTAGGTTTCAATAATATTATGGTGTAATGAGTAGCGCTTACAAAAACTAATGCTTCCTGAAAGTCGGATGTTGAAAAGTGATTGGAACAATTAGACAATAATTTAATCCACCGTTGACATTATATTTTTAAATGAATGAGAAAAAACAAGAAAAAAATTTTCATGATTATAGAAAAGATATCGATATCGCAAAGAAATCAATGCTAGATTACAGTCAAGAATGCCAAGAGAATGCAGAAAAAGAGACAGATACTTTCAAAAAGGAAGTCTTAACGACATTTAGCCGCATGGGTGTCCAAATGGAAGATCTTTATAGTAATATCGAAGTTTTATTGCTTGCCAATCATGTCACAACTAAGAAATTCGAAGATCTTGTTGAGTTAATTTTGGGCTTACAAGAAGTTAAAAATAATCATGAATTAGGCAAACGTATCTCAGAAATTTTATCTAAGGACTATTGATTATGAATGCCTAAACTTAATCACATTGCAAAATTATTTAAATCAATAATCCTTCTCTGTAGGTTCACTATGACAAGAGTAACATTTTCCACACCACGAACAAATTTTGCTTGTTTCAGTCTTACAGTTTGGACATATGCTTTCTTGATCATGAACAGAGATTTCATGAAAATTATGAGGAGATCTAATTCTTGTCATATATGATCTATTCTTTATCAATACTGATTTAATTCTGGCATCAAGTTCTCTAATCTATACTGATTGTATTTTTCGTATATTTCCTTAAACCCTATAGAATAACCATTGCCATAGAGTTCTGAAAATAAACTGGGATTCTTATCAATTGCATTGAATAAGTCCTTCTGAGTCAATATTCCGGTCATTTTATTATTTTTGTCAACCACCACGAGTCTCCTAATTTTCTTGCTGTTCATTATCTTAGCTGCGTCATTAATGGATGCAGATTGTTCTATTGTAATTAAAGGTTTGCTCATTAGCGTTCTGAGCGGAGCTTGGAGTAATTCAGGGTTTAGTTTACCTAATATTTCAACTATATCACGTTCAGTAATAATACCTACGGGACTTCGGTCTCTAGAGCGAGTAACAATTATTACACATCCAATATTGTTCGCGGACATAATATTGCATGCACTCATAATATTTTGATCCTCGAAATCAGTTTGCACTTTTGGATTCATTAACTTTGAAACCGATACAGTTTCTGAACTCATTTAAGAATTGATAGGAGTTACTGTATTTATTTCTGATGGATTCAGTGTAACGCAGAGCACGAGTTTGTTAAGAATTCCT